>JBKPTS010000097.1:0-8007 GCA_046735575.1 Actinomycetota bacterium | reverse complement strand
ACCGGGACCGCCGGCCGCGTCGCCGTGCAGGCCGCCCGCGTCCTCGGCGCCGCGCGGGTCGTCGCCGCCGGACGCGACGAGCAGCGGCTGCAGCGGGCGCTCGAGCTCGGCGCCGACGAGGCAGTCTCGCTCGAGGAGGGCGACCTCGTCGAGCGAATCCGCGAGGCGTGTGGAGGCGGCGGCCCGACGCTCGTCGTCGACCCGCTCTGGGGCGAGCCGGTGCGCGCCGTCACCGAGGCGGCCGCGCCGAACGCGCGCATCGTGCACATGGGGCAGTCCGCCGGCGCGGAGGCGACGCTCGCCTCGTCGCTCGTCCGCGGGAAGCAGCTCTCGATCCTCGGCTACTCGAACTTCGGGCTCACGCCGGAGCAGCGGATGGCCGCCTACGGCGACCTCGTCGCGCACGTTGCAGCCGGGCGCATCGAGATCGACGTCGAGACGTTCCCGCTCGACCGCGTGGCCGAGGCCTGGCGGGCGCAGCAGGAGGGAGTCAAGGCCGTCGTCGTGCTCCAGGAGCGACGGCAGGGCTCCGGCTGAAGCCGGAGCCCCGTCCGCTGCCCCTTACACGAGCCCCTGGCTCTTCCACTTGCGGTAGATGCCCCTGAACTTCTTGTCGAAGGTCGAGACGGCATCCGCCGGCGCGAGCTTCCCCTGCGCGACCTGCGCGAACATCTGCGGGATGAGGTACGTGTTGAAGATCTCGTCGATCACCGCGTTCGAGTACCCCGGGTAGCCGACGTTCGCCGTGTACTTCTCCGCGATGGTCGTGAGGACCGTGTACTTCCCGAGCGGCTTGTGCCTGTCCGCAGCTGCCATCTTGCGGATGGTCTTGAAGCCGCCCTTGATCGCACCCGTCCAGGCGGGGAAGTTGTAGAACTTGCTCTGGACGAAGTGCTGCCGGTAGGCAAGCTGCTGGTCGACGAGGAACTTCTTCGCAGCCGCCTTGTTCTTCGCGAACTTCCAGATCACGTAGACGCCCATCACGTGCTCGTTCCCCATCCGCATGTGCGGCCCGGCGGGGATGGGCGCGAGCCAGGTGTCGTTCGCGAGGGTGGTGTTCCCGGAGTCCTCGGCCGAGCGCGCGATCGAGATCGCGTTCTCGGCGAGCGAGAGCCGCCCCGCGAGGAAGCCCTGGTTGTTCGAGCTCGCGGTCCATGCGAAGACCTCGTCGGACATGCCGTTCTTGTAGATGTCGCGCATCAGCTTCAGCGCCTCGATCGCGCCCTTCCGGCTGGCGCCCTGCCCGAACACGATCTGGTTCTGGGCGTTCTGGATGAATCCGCCGTAGCAGTAGAGGAGCGCGATGAGGAGCATGTTCGAGTCGAGCTCGTTCGACATCCCGAGCCCGACTGGGTGCCCCAACGCCTTCAGCTTCGGTGCGCCCTGGCGGATGTTCTCCCACGTCCTCACCGGGGTGTGGATCTGGTTCCACAGGCTCCCGCGGTAGTGGATCGGGTCGGGGACGTAGTTGTCCGGGAAGCCGAAGAACTTCTTCGTCTTCGGGTTGTACGTGCTTCGCAGCGCGACGCGCGACATGGGGCCGAGCTTCTTCGTGACCTCCTGGACGAGGTCGTTCACAGGCAGGACCTGCTTTTGGAACGACGACGGAGGCGCGAGGAACTGGAAGAGGTCGTGCCCGCTCTGCGCCGCGACCTCGGAGGATCCCGTGCTGAAGAGCAGGGCGTTGTTGATGTGGTCGACCGTGACGTTGACGTCGTTCTTCTCTCCCCACTGCTTGATCCAGGTCGAGTCGAACCACTTGTCGTAGTCGGGGACGAAGTGCTGCCACTGCAGGATCTTCAGATCTCCCGAGAGCTGCTTCCGCGCGTAGCGCAACGGCCCGTAGACGCCCAGCGACTTGTCCGGGAGCCCGCCGAACATGCCGACGGCGAAGGCGGCTGCCGCCCCCCTTCTCAACAGGTCGCTGCGCGTGAGCGCCGAGCCCTGCGGCTCGACGTCGTGCCCTTCCTCGGACACGGTGCCCTCCTTTCTGGCGTTCAACGGAACGCCCCCCCGGTGAAGCCCTTGATGAAGCGGTCGAGGAACGCGTTGTAGAGGAGCGCGAGCGGGATCGACGGGATCAGCGTGGCCGCCATCAGCGACTGCCAGAAGAAGACGTCGCCGCGGATGAGCTCGTTCGGGACACCCGACGAGACTGTGCGCTCGCTCGAAGACGAGATGAAGGTGAACGCATAGATGAACTCGTTCACGCAGAGGGAGAACGCGAAGATGACAACGGTCAGGATTCCCGGCAGGGACACCGGCAAAACGATCCGGTAAAGGGCCTTGAGCCGCGACGCGCCGTCGACGAGCGCCGCCTCCTCGAGCTCCTGCGGGATCGTCTTGAAGAACCCCATGAGAAGCCAGGTGGCGAAGGGAATGGTGAAGGACGGGTAGACGAGGATCAGCGACCAGAGCGAGTCCTTCAGGTGCAGGTTCGTGATGATCCGCGACAGCGGCAGGAACAGCAGCGTCGGCGGGATCAGGTAGACGAGGAAGATCGCCACGCCCGCGCTCTGCCCCCAGGGCCCGGCGATGCGCGCGAGCGCGTAGCCGGCCGGGAGCGCGAGGAGGAGCGTTATCGCCACCACGGCCACTCCCACGAGGAAGGTGTTGAGGAGCCAGGTCGGGTAGTTCGTGCCGTGGAAGAGGAAGCCCACGTGCGAGGTCGTCGCGTAGTGCCAGAAGTCCCAGTGGAAGTGGCCCTGGGTGTCGTTGTAGACGTACGGGGAGTGCGTCGGCACCGAGAGGTCGAGGTTCGACTTGAACATCGTCACGAGCGCGAAGTAGAAGGGGAAGGCGAGGAAGATCGCGAAAGGCGCGACGACGGCGTACGTGAGCGCTGTCTGCCGGCGGCTCACGTCAGGTCACCTGGGCCCGGCGCGCGAAGAAGAGCATCGCGAGCGTGACGACGATGAGGAGCGGGAAGAGGTAGAGGGAGATCGCCGCTCCCTCCCCGAGCGAGCCGGAGTTGATCCCGATCTGGAAGGCCCAGGTGGGCAGCACCTGCGTGGAGTTGAACGGCCCGCCCTGGGTGAGGATGTAGACGACGGCGAAGTCGCCCGCCGTGAAGACGATGCCGAAGAGGACGGCGACGAGCGCGATCGGGAGCTGGAGCGGCACGTCCACGTACCAGAGCTTCTTGAGCCCCGTCGCGCCGTCGATCTTCGACGCGTCCTCGACCTCGTTGGGGATCGAGGCCCGCCCGGCGATGAAGATGACGACGGCGAAGGGGAGGATCCTCCACGCCTGCACGAGGGTGATCGCGACGAGCGCGAGGTTCGGCCGGCCCAGCCACTGCAGCGGCGCCTGCGCGTTCTGCTCGAGGTGGATCGCGCCGAGGACCCAGATGAGCGCGTGCTCGAGGTGGAGCTTCAGGAGCGTCCAGTTCGCCACGCTGTAGAGCGAGTCGAAGATCCAGAGCCACGTGATCGTGGAGAGGACGACCGGGGCAGCCCAGGGGAGGACGACGAGGAAGCGGACGATCCACTTGCCGCGGAAGTCGCGGACGAGGAAGGCGGAGAGGACGGCGGCGCCGACCACGACGATCGCCTGCGAGGCGAACGTGAAGATCAGCGTGTTGCGAAGCGCCCGCCGGAAGTTGTCGTCGTGCCATGCGGTCGTGAAGTTGTGCAGCCCGATCCAGTGGCCCGAGAGCGAGCCGCCGATGGCGTCCGTGAAGCTGAGGTAGATCGCCCAGCCGAAGGGAACCCCGACGACGAGGACGATGAAGACGACGGCGGGGGCGATGAGGAGCGGAGCGAGGATGCGGCGGTCCTCGAGCGCACGTCTCCAGCGACGCGTGCCCGGGCGCCACTCCGCAGCGGCCTCGGCCTCCATCGGAACGCGATGGATGCTAGTAGATTCGTTCCGGGGTAAGTAGTTCGAACGGAGGCCCGAACTGGCGCAGATCACGCTCGAGAAGCTGACCAAGGTGTATCCGGATGGCACCAGGGCCGTCTCCGAGCTCGACCTCGAGGTCGGAGACGGCGAGTTCATGGTCTTCGTCGGGCCGTCGGGGTGCGGGAAGACGACCGCGCTGCGAATGGTCGCCGGCCTCGAGACCGTCACGCAAGGGACGGTCCGGATCGCGGGTCACGTGGTGAACGACCTGCCTCCCAAGGACCGCGACATCGCGATGGTCTTCCAGAACTACGCCCTGTACCCGCACATGAACGCGGCGGACAACATGGGCTTCGCCCTCAAGATGCGCGGCCTCCCGAAGAAGGAGATCGACCGCCGGGTGCAGGAGGCAGCCGCGATCCTGGGCCTCTCCGACTCGCTCAAGAAGAAGCCGCGGACGCTCTCGGGAGGTCAGCGCCAGCGGGTCGCCATGGGCCGGGCGATCGTGCGGAACCCGCAGGCCTTCCTCATGGACGAGCCGCTCTCGAACCTCGACGCCAAGCTCCGGGTCGAGATGCGCGCCGAGATCGCGCGGCTGCAGCGCGACCTGCACGTGACGACGATCTACGTCACACACGACCAGACCGAGGCGATGACGATGGGCGACCGGGTGGCGGTCATGCGGAACGGCCACCTGCAGCAGGTCGACCGCCCGCAGGTGCTGTACGAGCGGCCGCGCAACCTCTTCGTCGCCGAGTTCATCGGCTCGCCCGCGATGAATCTCGTCCTCGCCGAGCTCGCTGCTTCCGACGGGGACATCTGGGTGGAGCTCGGGGGCCAGCGCCTGCGCCTCGGAGACCCGGTGCTCGGGGCTCACCCGGGCCTCCCCGGCTACGCGGGCCGGAAGGTCGTCCTGGGCATCCGTCCGGAGGACTTCGAAGACGCCTCGGTGCTCCACGAGTCGCATGCGGAGCGGCGCCTGAAGATCACCTGCGACATCCGGGAGGACATGGGCTCGGAGGTCTTCGTCCACTTCAACCTCCCGGGCGAGCGGGTGACCTCGAAGGAGGTCGTGGAGGCCTCGGTGGTCGAGGAGGTGGAGGACGAGGCGACGAGGCTCGCCGCCGAGCGCGCGCGGGGGTCGGGCGTGCCGTTCGTCGCGCGCCTCGACCGTGAGACGCGGGCGCGCGAGCGCTCGGAGCTCGAGATCGAGGTCGACGTCAAGCGGCTGCACTTCTTCGACGCGGACACCGGGCTCCGGTTCGGAGCGGACACGGGCTGACCCCGGCGAGGCGGTCCGGGGACCTCGCTTCAGGCAAAAATCCGCTCTCCCTACCGCTCGAGCAGGAACGCCGCCGTCCGGCGCAGCCCCTCCTCGAGGTCGATCGTCGGCTCGTAGCCGAGCGTCTCGCGCGCGGCCGAGACGTCCGCCCACGAGTCGCGCAGGTCGCCGGCGCGTGCCGGGAGGTAGCGGCGCTCGACCGGCCTTCCGAGCAGGCGTGCGATCGTCTCCGCGAGCTCGTCGACGGTCACCGGAGCTCCCGCGGAGACGTTGAAGATGCGCCCGCTCACTCCCTCCGCATCCGCCGCGAGGAGGTTCGCGGCCACGACGTTGTCGACGTACGTGAAGTCGCGCGACTGCTCCCCATCGTCGAAGATCGTCACCGGCTCGCCGGCCGCGATCGCAGTCACGAAGAGCGGGACGACCGCCGCGTACTGCGACGTGGGGTCCTGCCGCGGCCCGAAAACGTTGAAGTAGCGGAGGACGACCGTCTCGAACGACGAGTAGACGCGGCTGAAGCTGACGCAGTAGCGCTCGGCCGCGAGCTTGGCGACCCCGTAGGGCGAGATCGGGTCTGGCGCCATCGTCTCGCGGAGCGGAAGCTCGGGCTGGTTTCCGTAGATGGAGGACGAGGAGGCGAAGACCACCCGGCGAATCCCTTCGTCCCGCGCGGCGAGCATCACGTTCAGGGTGCCCTCGACGTTCACGGCGCCCGAGGTCAGCGGGTCCTGCACCGACCGCGGCACGGAGCCGAGCGCGCCGAGATGGAAGACGACCTCCGCGCCGCGCACCGCGTTGTGCACGCGCTCGTAGCTCCGGAGCTCGCCCTCGACGATCTCGACGTCGAGGCCGTCCAGGTTCGCGCGCTGGCCGGTCGAGAAGTTGTCCAGCACGCGCACGTCGTCGCCGCGCTCGAGCAACGCCCGGACGAGATTCGACCCGATGAAGCCGGCGCCGCCAGTGACGAGCACCTTCACCTCGCCACCTCCGCGACGACATGGAAGTTGGCGAAGAGCGTGCCGGGTTGCGCCGGGTCGCGCAGGCGGGCCGAGCGGGCGTCCACGGCCTCGGCAAGGCGGTTCACGCCGGCCACGATCGGGCGCGCGACCGCTCCCACACGGGCGCGGCGCAGGGCGAGGTCGAGGTACAGCGAGAGCCCCATGCCGAGGCAGGCGGTCGTCCCCGAGGCGGGCAGCACCCGCACCGTGGCCCACGCACCGTTGTCCCAGAAGAGCTTGGCGAGCCCCGAGTGCGTCCAGCGCCAGTAGTCGGTCGGCGCGGGGTGGTAGGGCATGACGCCGTGGGTGGAGGCGAGCACGCGCCCCCCGGGAGCCGTCACCCGCCGGAGCTCGCGCACCCCTCGAGCCGGATCGTCGCAGTGCTCGAGCACCTGGTTGCAGAGGACGAGGTCGAAGGCGGCGTCGTCGACGGGGAGCGCTTCGACCGGGCCCTGCAGGTCTGCGAGCGGGTTCTCGACCGGGTCGACGCCCACGTACTCGGCTGCGTAGGCGGTGAAGAGAGGCTGGTACGGCTTCACGCCACAGCCCACGTCGAGCACCCGGTAGCGGCCGAGGTCGTCGTGCGCTCGCTCCGCCTCGTCCCTGAGCCAGCGGACGAGGGGGCCACGGACGGCGTACGTCGGCATCGAGTACGGCGGCGCGAGCCGCGGATCAGCCACGAGTCTCGTCCTCGACCGTCGCCGCGCCGGCCGCCGCCAACCCGAAGAGGAGGCTCGTCGCCGCCTGGAGCGGGATCCCGGTGACGATGCCGAGCGAGCCCCAGACGCCCGCGATCGTGAGCAGGCCGCAGAGCGTGAGCAGGCCGGCGCCCACGGCCCAGGGGGTCGAGGCGTGCTGCGCCGTCCGCCAGGCGAGGACGAGCCCGTAGACGCCGAGCGCGAGCAGGAGGGCAAGGCCGACGAGACCCGCGTCGGCGAGCATCTGGATGTAGAGGTTCTGGACTCCCCACGGGTGCTCGGGCGAGGGGAACGCGAGAGGGACGACGTCCGGGAAGCGCTTGTGCGCGTCCGCGAGGTAGGGCCCGAAGACGTCCGGCCGGTCGGAGCGCTGCCAGCCGACGCCGAGGACCGGGTGGGCCTCGAAGATCCGGAGCCCGATGTAGGCGAGGACGGTGCGCTGGGAGTACGACTCGACGCCCGCCGGCGTGTCCTGGCCGCGGACGCCGAGAAAGCGCATGAAGTCGGCGAGCGAGTCGGCGCGGACGACGGCGATGCCGGCCGCCACGACGAGGACGACGGCGCCGAGCGCGAGCAGCCTGCGCGGGGAGGGGGAGAAGCGCCGCCGGGAGGCGAGCGCGAGCACGAGCGCTCCGGCGGCGAATCCCGCGGCCGCGGTCACCGAGCCCGCGATGACGAGGCCGAGCGCGCCTGCGACGAGCGCGAGGGCGAAGAGCGAAGCGGCCGGCATCCGCTTCCTGCCCGCGACGATCCCGCCGGCGGCGAGGCTGACCGCGAGCGCGGAGAGGGAGGCGAAGTCGTGGTGCCCTAGGAACGACGGCTGGCGCCAGCCGGGGTTCCAGGCATCGAAGACGTCGAGGCCGAAGAACTGCGCGGACGCCACCGCAGTGGCGAGGCCGGACCAGATGACGGCCGCCGCGAGCACGATGCCCAGGTCCGTCACCCTGCGCACGAGGAGCGGGACGGCGAGCGCGAGGAGCGCGTACTCGGCGAGCTTGAGGGCGGTGACCACGTGGCTCGCGAAGAGGTCGTCGTGCACCGAGGCGGGCCGCGCCGTCTCGAACGCGAGCCACCCGAGGAGCAGGCCGCCGGCGACCCACAGCCCCCGTGCCGCCCTGAGCGGGGCGAAGCCGGACCGGGCCGCCGCGACGGCCGCGGCGGCCACCACCGCCAGCGCCGCGAGATC
>JBKPTS010000096.1:0-20975 GCA_046735575.1 Actinomycetota bacterium | reverse complement strand
GGGCAGGTTACCCACGTGTTACTCACCCGTTCGCCGCTGTCCCCGGAGCCGAAGCTCCGGTTCTCGCTCGACTTGCATGTATTAAGCGCGCCGCCAGCGTTCGTCCTGAGCCAGGATCAAACTCTCCGTGAAAGAGTGATTTCCGCTCACGCGGAAACTTCCACTTCGAGCTTGCGCTCAAAGTTCGCCTCTCCGTCGGTAAACCGACTCGGAGGCGAGACAGGGTTCGCCTCACCGGATCGTCCCTGCGAGAGCAGGACGAGCCCGACGAGGTCTCGACGTTTCGCACGCTGTTGAGTTTTCAAAGACCGAGCCTCCGGTTGTGCAAGCACGGGGCCGGGCAACAAAAAGCCTCCGACTCGCGCCAGAGGCCCTCGGGAGTGAACAACGAAGGTCGTATCCGCTCGCTCGAAGGCGCTCCAGTCGTCGAGTGACAGGTCTTTTGTGCCTCCCTTCCGGGCGGCCGCGGAATGGTAGCACAGGCGTTTCGGCTGTCAACGACTGCGGCTCGGCGGAATCAGGCGCCCACGAGGCGCACGAAACGCCGCTTTCCCGCCTGCACGAGCGCCCCGTCTAGCTGCGCGCGGGGAACGTCCAGCTCGGAGATCGGCTCTCCGTCGACCTTGACGGCGCCCTGGCCGATGAGGCGCCTCGCCTCGCTCGTCGAGAGCCCGAAGTGCGACGAGAGGACGGCCGGCACGTGGACCGGGTCGCCGTCGGGGAGGGGCGCCTCCGAGACCTCCTCCGGCGCCTGGCCTTCGCGGACGACGCGCGTGAAGTGTGCCTCGGCGTCGCGCTCGGCGTCCGCACCGTGGGAGCGCGCGACGATGAAGCGGGCGAGCGCGAGCTTCGCCTCGAGCGGGTCGGCATCCGCCGGTAGCTCACGCTCCATGACGAGCCGGTACCACTCGCCGAGGAGCCCGTCGGGAATCCGCATCGTGCGGCCGAACTGCTCTTCGGGCGGCGCAGTGAGGGGGACGTTGTTCCCGACCGAGGAGCTCATCTTCTCTCCGTCCCATGAGAGGAGGAGCGGAGTCGTGAGGACGACCTGAGGCTCGAGGCCGTACGCCTGCATGACCTCCCGACCTGCGAGCAGGTTGTACAGCTGATCGGTGCCGCCGAGCTCGACGTCGGCCTCCACGGCCACGGAGTCGTAAGCCTGCATCAGCGGGTAGAGCAGCTCGGAGACCGAGATCGGCTGGCCGGCCGCGTAACGTCCGGCGAAGTCGTCCCGCTCGAGCATCTGGGCGACGGTCATGATGCGCGTCAGACGGATCACCTCGGCGAAGTCGAGGCGAGAGAGCCACTCGCTGTTGAAGCGAACCTCGGTCCGCTCCGGCACCACGACCTGGTGCGCCTGCTCGACATAGGTCCTCGCGTTCGCGTCGATCTCCTCGTCCGAGAGGAGGGGTCGCTCGGCCGAGCGGCCGGAGGGATCGCCGATCCGCGTCGTGTAGTCGCCGATGATGAGCACGCCCACGTGCCCCGCGTCCTGGAACGCCCGCATCCTCTGGAGGGGGATCCCGCGGCCGACGTGGATGTCGGGGGACGTGACGTCGATTCCGAGCTTCACCCGCAGAGGGCGCCCGAGCGCGAGCTTTTTCTCGAGCGCGCCCTCCGGGAGCACGTGGACGGCGTTCCGCGTGAGATCGGCGACGTTCATGCGGGGGCCGGAGTCACGTGAGCGCTCGTCACCTCTGCGGGGGAGCGACATCCGAGAAGGGCGAGGGCGTTCTCGGTCTCCCGGCGCAGGATCTCGAGCACCTGCTCGACACCCTGCGCGCCGCCGAACGCGAGCCCGTGCAGGACCGGGCGGCCGACCAGGACCGCCTGCGCGCCGAGCGCGAGGGCCATGACGACGTCCGAGCCGCGCCGCACGCCCCCGTCGAGATAGACCTCGGCGCGACCCTCGACCGCCTCGACCACCTCGGGTAGCGCCTCCAGCGATGCGATCGCTCCGTCGAGTTGCCGGCCGCCGTGGTTCGAGACCACGACGCCTGCCGCCCCGTGCTCGCAGGCGAGACGCGCGTCCTCGCGGGTCACGATGCCCTTCACCACGACGGGGACGCCATACCGCTCCCTGAGCTCCGTGACGTACGACCATTCGACGCCTGCGTCCAGGAGACCCAGCGTCGCGCCGCCTTCCTGGAGGCGCGAGCGGGCCGTGACGAGGGCCGGGACGTCGAGCTCGGGCAGGTCCCAGTGCACCCGGAGCTCCCGCTCGCGGATGCCGACCACCGGCAGATCGACGGTCAGCACGAGCGCCGAGAAGCCGGCCGCGAGGGACTGCGCGACCACCTCGTCGGTGACGCCGCTGTCCTTGAAGACGTAGATCTGGAGCCATCTCGCCCCGCCCGGCGCCGCCTCCGCGACCTCGACGGGGGTCGCAGTCGCGAGGGTCGAGAGACACATGACCGTTCCGGCCGCGGCCGCACCGCGGGCCGTTCCCAGCTCGCGCTCCTCGTGCGCGAGCTGCTGGACCGCGGTCGGCGCCACGAGCACCGGCAGCGAGATCGGGGTGTCCAGGACCGTCGTCTCTGTCGACACCCTCGAGACGTCGATCAGCACGCGATAGCGCAGCCGGTAGCGGGAGAACGCCTCCCGGTTCCAGCGCATCGTCCGCTCGTCACCCGCCCCTCCCGCGATGTAGCCCCAGGTCTCGGGCTCGACGAGCGTCTCCGCGACGCGCTCGACGTCGGCGAGCGTCAGCAGCTCGTTCATGGTGGAGGAGCCTAACCGCCGCGCTCAGCCGCGATTTAACCCCGCCGAGAGGCGGCGTCCGTATCCTCGGTCTCGGATGCTCCTGCTCCTGGGCATCGCCTTTCTCGCGGGTGTGATCACCGCGATCTCGCCCTGCGTCCTTCCCGTGCTGCCGATTCTCCTCGCGGGCGGCGCCTCGGGCGTGAGCCGGAGGCGCCCCTACGCGATCGTCGCGGGCCTCGTCCTCTCGTTCACCACCTTCACGCTCGCCGGAGGGGCCCTGCTCTCGGCGCTCGGCCTTCCGGAGGACCTGCTCCGCAACGTCGCGATCGCCGCGCTCCTCATTCTCGCGGCCACGCTGATCTGGCCGCGGCTCGGCTGGCTCGTCGAGCGCCCGCTCCTCTTCCTCACGCGGAGACGTCCCGCCACCGACTCGAACGGGCTCGTGCTCGGGTTGAGTCTCGGCCTCGTCTTCGTGCCTTGCGCCGGGCCCGTCCTCGCTGCAGTCACAGCCCTCGCGGCGACCGGAATGGTGGGGGTGCGAGTCGTCCTCGTGACCGGCGCGTACGCGCTCGGCGCAGGGCTGCCGATGCTCGCGATCGCAATCGGCGGCCAGCGGCTGGCGTCGGGGGTCCGCACGGTTCGCACCCATGCCGCCGCGACGAGACGGGTCGCAGGAGTGATCGTCGGCGCGACGGCGATCGCGATCGCGCTCGGCGCCGACACGCGCTTCGCGACCGAGCTGCCGGGGTACACGCAGGCGCTCCAGGGCCGGATCGAGGAGAGCTCGTCGGCGGAGCACGCGATCAGCGACCTGCGCGGGGGCGGCGAAGCGCTGGGGGCGAACGAAAACGCCTCGCAGGCGCCTGCTGCACCGGGCTTCCCGGGCATTTCGCTCTGGCTCAACACGCCGCATGGCCGCCCGGTCTCGATCGCCGGCTACAGGGGCAAGGTCGTCCTGGTCGACTTCTGGACGTACTCCTGCATCAACTGCCTGCGAACGCTCCCTCACCTCGAGGCCTGGGACCGCGCCTACCGGAAGGCGGGGCTCCGGATCGTCGGCATCCACACGCCCGAGTTCGCGTTCGAGCACGTTCCGGGGAACGTCCGCTCCGCGGTCGGACGCCTCGGCGTCCGCTACCCGGTGGGGCTCGACAACGGCTACGGAACCTGGAACGCGTACCGGAACCAGTACTGGCCCGCCGACTACCTCGTCGACCGCTCCGGGAGGGTCCGCTTCACGCATTTCGGCGAGGGCGCCTACGGGGAGGCAGAGAGCGAGATCAGGCAGCTGCTCGGCGAGAGCGCGACACGGCCGCGGACGAAAGTCGCGGACCGGACGCCGACGGAGCTCACGACCCCCGAGTCGTACCTGGGCTACGACCGGCTCGCGAACTTCAGCCAGCGCGTGACCTACAACGTGGCGGCGACGTATCGGCTCCCGAAGACCCTCTCGCCGGACGAGCTCGCCTACGGCGGAAGGTGGACGGTGCAGGCGTCGAGGATCGTCGCGGGTGCGAACGCCAGGCTGCGTCTTCGTTTTCAGGCGCGCGACGTGTTCCTCGTCCTCGGAGGGCACGGCGCTCTCGACGTCCTCGTCGACGGGCGGCGTCTCCGGACGATCGCCGTCTCGGGCGCGCCGCGCCTGTACACGATCGCCAGGTTCCCCGAACTCCGGCGGGGAGTGCTGGAGCTTCGCTTCGCCCCAGGGCTCGAGGGCTACGCCTTCACGTTCGGCTAGGGCGAGCTCAGAACGGGTACGGGATCGTGCCCCAGGCCGCCGCGGAGTACCAGACGCCGAAGGCGAGGCTCACGAGCCCGATCGCCGGAATCGCCGCCGTGACCGCGCCCGCGACTGGCTGCAGCGAGAGTGTCCAGCCGAAGCCCGAGGTCACGATCGTCATCGAGACTGCCGTGAAGAACGCAAGCACGAGCAGCGAGGCGACCGCGAGGGTCTCGGAGGGGATCGCTGCGAGCAGGAGGACCGCCACCCCGGCACTTCCACCCATCCCGTGCACGAGGCCGATCCCGAAAGCGCCGGCAGGAGTGCGTACCGCGTGGCGGTGGTGCCTGTGCGGGTGTGGGTGCGCGTGAAGGTCGAAGTACCCGTGGCGCCAACGGACGAGGAGGCGGACGGCAAGGAAGACGATGAGGACGCCGACGGCCGTCTCCGCTCCCTGATCGATCCGCTCGGGCAGGTAGCGGCCTGCAACCAGGATCGGGATCCCGAACAGGACCAGCGTAAGCGCGTGCCCGAGGCCCCACCAGGCGCCCAGGCGGGCGGCCGAACGCGCCGCATGCTCCTTGCCCGAGGTGATGAGCGTCGTGACTGCCGCCATGTGGTCGGGATCCGTGGCGTGGCGGAGGCCGAGCAGCATCGCGACGAGCAGGACCACGGCGAAGGAGGCCCCGCTCGAGAGACTCGCGATCCAGTTGTCGAGACCGAGCATGGCGACTCCTCTCAGAAGACGTGGGGGACGGCGCGGACGGTCATGGCAAGTCCGAGGGCGAGCACCACGAAGGCGCTCACGGCAGGAAGCGCGCGGACGAGCGAGCCCTCGAAGGAGACGCGGCTGAACGTCCGGCGGGCGAGCACGGCCAGCAGGCCGATGGAGGTGACGGCGACCGCGAGGCCGACGCTGAACGCGAGGATCAGCAGCAGCCCGTAGCCGACCCGCTGTAGAGAGATCGCCGCCAGCAGCACGACGAGAGCGGTCGGGCAGGGGATGATCCCGGCGGAGATCCCGATCCCGAGGAGACCGGCGCGACGGCCGCCGTCGTGGTCGTGGTCGTGATGGTCGTGCGGATGGTCGTGCCCGTGGTGGTGGCCATGGTCGTGGTGATGTTGGTAGGGAGCGGGAGATCCGCCCTTGCGCCACGCGCGGATGCGCCAGCGGAGAATCCCGAGGCCCACGCCGACGACGAGCAGCGCCGAGGCGAGATTCAGCCAGGGGTAGAGCTGCTCGGGAACGATGAATGCCGAGAGCAGCAGCGTCACCCCGCCGAGCGCGAACACGCCGGAGGTGTGCGTCGCGGTGACGATGAGCCCGAGGAGCACGGCGTCGCGGACGCGCCCCCTCGTCCCGACGAGGTAGCCGGCGACGATCGCCTTTCCGTGACCCGGGCTGAAGGCGTGCGCGGCGCCCCAGAAGAGCGCGGCGAGCAAGGAGAGCAGGACGAAGCCCGGCCCGAGATCGCGGCGGGCGATGAGCTTCGCGAAGCCTCCGTCCGGAGGCGTGCGAACGGTGACCCGTGCCCCCAGCGCGCTCTTCGAGGGGAGCTGCGGGACCGGCCCGGCGCTCGTGCCCGGCTCGAAGCTCGCGGTCGCGTTCGTCACGTCGGACGGGCTCTGGAGCAGGTTCTTCGGATACGCGAGGAGCTCGTGGCTGCTGCTCTGCGCGGGAGCCGAGGAGGAGATGACCTCGGCGCCGCCAGCCGGTTGGACGACGACCTCCTTCCAGCCGATCCGGCCGGGGTACGTCGTGTCGTGGTAGGCGAGCCCGAGCGCACCGCGGCCCCCCGCGATGCGCGGTGAGCGAAGGACGACCTCGAGCCGCAGCGTGTCGAGACCGCCGATCCCCGGGGGCAGCGCGATCGCGTGCTCGACAGGGGCCAGCGGCAGCCGGCGGCCGGCGACCGACAGCTCGAGCTCGCGTGCGATCTCGCGTGAGGTCGCGTCGGCGTAGCCGCCGAGCGAGGTCATCGTCTGGCGCGCGCGGAAGGTCGGGATCTCCGCCAGGTCGAGGACGTAGAGGACGTAGACCCGGTCGCCGGACGGCTGCACGCGGCTGTAGTGGTTGATCGTGAAGTTGCCGAGCGGGTGCGCGGCCGCGGTGGCCGGGAGCGCCAGCGCGGCGAGAGCGAAGGCGGCGGCGAGGAGTCGCTTCACGTGTGTCATTCGCGCGGCTCCGGCGGGCGGTTCGCCGCCGCCGCGGCCGCGAGAAAGGGTCAGACCCTGGACGTGTCCGAACGAAACGGCGGTCTTGCCCGGAAACGCGCGTCTGGAGGCGTTTCCAGCGCCGAACGGACACGTCGGGGGTCTGACCCCGGTCGTTCTACGGCTGCTGCTTGCCCTTCGTGTTGTCGAACCCGCTCTGCGGATCGGCGATGTACGGGAACGACGCGAGCTGGGCGCGATCGTCGCCGTTGACACCGTCGCCGAGCGGCAGCTTCTTGCCCTTCAGGAAGCCGCCGACGGCCTGCTCCGCGATGTCGATGACGTCGTCGTCGAGCCTGCGCCCGTTCGGCCAGCCCTGCGTGTCCCCGGCGAGGACGCCGAGGCGCTTCGCGTCGTGCGTCACCGGGATGGTCAGGTTCAGCCGGAGCAGGTCGGCGAGCTTCGCGCCGGTGTAGTTCAGCTTCGGCACGCCGGTGAGGAGGACGGCGACGAGGTCGTCACGGCCCGTCTCGGGGACGCCGAGCTTGTACAGCTTGTTGATCACGGCCGCCAGGATCGGGGTCGTGTAGTACTTCTGGAACTGCGCGTCGTTCGCCGGCTGGAGCGCGTTCCAGCGGTCCTTGAGACCCGTCGGGATGATCACCTCGTTCACGAGCGGGTTCGCGAGGCGATCCACCTGCACCCACGCCCCGCCGTTGCGGGTGGAGGTGCCGCGCCGGGTCACCTTCCGGCGGTCGACCGACGACCACACGCCGACGATCCCGTCCTTCGCGTGCAGGGCCGAGATCGGCACCTGGACGCCGTAGGTGTGAACGCCGTAGCCGGCGAAGAAGTCCTTCCCTCCGCCTTCGTTGCCGGTGCCCTTGCGGATCGCGACCAGGTCGAAGATAGCTCCCACGTCGCCGAAGAACGGGTCGTCCCGCTGCCCGGCGAACGCCTGCGAGCGGCGGTCGTCGAAGGAGACGATCGACTTCGTGACGAGCGAGTGGTAGTTCGGCGTCGAGCGGGGGCCGATGTTGTTCGGCGGCGTCGTCCCGCGGGCGACGACCGTCGCCTTCCCGCCCGCGATCCGCGTGACCGTGTACGGCTGCGCGGTGTCGCCGAGGAAGAACGGCCCCGTCTTGGTGTGGAACTGGAAGCGGTAGGTGACGTCCGCCCGGGCGTCCCCGTTCGTGTCGATCTTGAGGTTGTAACGCGCGCCGGGCGAGAACGTGTACCAGTTCGGGCCGGCGGCGGGATCCTCGCCTGGGATCACGTTCGCGAGGATGGTGACGGTGTCCGGCTTGTCCGGGCTCCGGAACGCGTACAGGTCGGTCAGGTCGGCCGAGGGATCCTCCGCGATGAGCGGAGCCTCGCGGTGGCTCGACGCCTGGCCCGAGCCCGGCCCGAGCTCGACGGCTCCGACGAGGCCTGCCACTCCGAGCAGGCCGACGGCGGCGGCCGCGGCGATGCCTCTGTGCATTGGGACTCCTTCCAACTCGATGGTGCGGAACTGGGCCTTGTTCGCGCCCCGGGTGGGAGCGGTTCGGCCCGACCGGCGCCCGAACCGAAAGGCCCGCCCTGACGAAACAGGGCGATGGAAGCTCTCGCGGGCACCGTGTTAGCGTTGCCCGACTCTCGGGTTCGCTCCACGATGCGGAGGCAACACGCGCACCTCTCGGACGAGGCTCTGGTCGCGCTCGTGGCGCGCGGAGACGAGGCCGCGCTCGGCGAGCTCTACGACCGCGTCGGACGGGTCGCCTACGGCCTCGCCTACCGCGTCCTCCGCGACGAGCGGCTCGCCGAGGACGCCGTCCAGGAAGGCTTTCTCGCCCTCTGGAGGACAGCGGCCGCGTTCCGGCCCGAGCGAGCCAAGGCGAGCACCTGGATCCTCACGCTCGTGCACCGGCGGGCGGTAGACCTCGTGCGGCGCGAGGAGCGGCGCCGCACGGAGCCGCTCGGCGAGGATGTCGCTGCCCAGACCGCCCGGGAAGAGGGAGCGGAGGAGGCCGCCTGGCTGCGCTTCGAGCGGGAGCGAGTGCAGGCCGCGCTGCGTCAGCTTCCAGACGTCCAGCGCGAGGCGATCGAGCTCGCCTACTACGGCGGCTTCTCGCAGTCCGAGCTCGCGGAGAGGCTCGGAGTCCCCCTCGGTACGATCAAGAGCCGGATGTTCGCCGGGCTCGCGCGCCTTCGCGAGCTGCTCGACGACTCGGCGCCTCAGGGATCATGGAAACCGGAATTCACGAGCTGACCGCCGGCTACGCGCTCGACGCCCTCGATCCTGACGATCGCCGGGCGTACGAGGCGCACCTGCACGACTGCGCGCGCTGCCGGGACGAGCTCGCCTCCTTCTGGGAGGTCTCCGGCGCGCTGGCGCTCGCCTCCTCGGGGCCGGCGCCGAGCCCCGAGCTGCGCGGTCGCATCCTCGCCGGCGCTCGCGCCGAGCCTCAGGTGGTCGTCCCGCTCGAGCCGAGACGGCGGGGCGCCGCGATGCCGGTGCTCGCGGCCGCAGCCGCCGTCGCGGCGGCGGTGGCGATCGGGCTCGGCATCTGGGCGGTCCAGCTCTCCGGCGACCTCTCGAGCACGCGCTCCGCGCTCGCACATCAGCGGGACGCGGTGGGCGTCCTGGCCGATCCGGACGCCCGTACCGTCGCGTTGGCCAAGGGGAGCGGGAGGCTCGTCGTCGCGTCGGACGGGCGAGCGGCGCTCGCGCTCGCCGGGCTCGACCCCGCGCCGAGGGGCAAGACGTACGAGGTCTGGGTCCTGGCGGGCACCCGCCCGCCGGAGCCCTCGGGCCTTTTCACGGGCCGCGAGGGCGCGGACCTCGTGCGCGTCGACCAGATGGTCGGCTCGGGCGATGTCGTCGCCGTGACCGTCGAGAAGGCGGGCGGCGTGACGAAGCCGACGACGAGCCCGATCGTCCAGTCACAGCGCGTCTGAGGGCTCCGCAGCTGACAAACTTCCTGCCTTGCGAGGCCGGAGGGACACGGGGAGCCCGTACCGGCGGCGACGCCGGGTGCGCAAGCTGCGGCTCGCGCTGCTGCTGCTCGTGCTCCTCATGCTCATGCTCGTCGCCTTCACGTTCGGGCTCGTGCGCGCGCTCGCCGGCGAGATCCCTTCGCTCGACCCGGCAGCGCACCACACCGAGGTGAACTCCGTCGTCTACGCCTCGAACGGCCACAGCGTCCTCGCCGTCCTGCAGGGCGAGCAGAGCCGCGTCCTCGTGGGCACGAAGGACATCGCGCCGATCATGCGGCAGGCGATCGTCGCCGTGGAGGACAGGCGCTTCTTCGAGCGCAAGGGCGGGGTCGACCTCCGAGGCGTCGCCCGCGCGCTCTGGGACGACGTCCGGAACCAGTCCATCGTCGAAGGCGGCTCGACGATCACGCAGCAGTTCGTGAAGAACGCCTACATCCGGAACCAGCGCACGCTCGGGCGCAAGATCCGCGAAGCGGCGCTCGCCTGGCAGCTCGACCAGCAGTGGAGCAAGGACCGGATCCTCACGGCCTACCTGAACACGATCTACTTCGGGAACGGCGCGTACGGCATCCAGGAGGCAGCCCGGACGTACTTCCACAAGGGCGCGAAGTACCTCACGCTCCCCGAGGCCGCGCTCCTCGCGGGCATCCCGTCCGACCCGACGCTCTACGACCCGGTGACGAACCCACGCGAGGCGCTCGCCCGGCGCCACCTCGTGCTGACGGACCTGCTCGAGCAGGGGAAGATCACGCGCTCGCAGTTCAGGCTGGCCAACAGCGCCGCGCTGCCGTCGCCCCAGGACGTCCATCTCCCGGGGAAGGTGGGGCCGGCGCAGTACTTCGTCAACTTCGTCAAGAACCAGCTCATTGCCAAGTACGGCGCCGCGCGCGTCTTCGGCGGCGGCCTCAAGGTGAGGACGACCATCGACCTGCAGATGCAGAAGAAGGCGCGGAAGGCGATCGAGAAGGTGCTCCGGAACCCGGACGGCCCCGCCGCGGCGCTCGTCGCCATCGATCCGAGGACGGGCGCGGTGAAGGCCATGTTCGGCGGCCGCAATTTCCGCGAGAGCCAGTTCAACCTCGCCGCCCAGGCCGAGCGCCAGCCCGGCTCCGCCTTCAAGCCGATCGTCCTCGCGACCGCGATGCGGGAGGGCATCTCGCCGAGCACGCAGATCGAGTCGAAGCCGGTCTCGATCGACGCGGGCGACCGCATCTGGCGCGTGACGAACTTCGACCACACCTACCTGGGCCGGGTCAGCGTCGCGACGGCGATCGTGCCCTCCGACAACTCCGTCTTCGCCCAGCTCACGGACATCGTCGGCCCGAAGGAGATCGTCCGTACCGCGCACGCGCTCGGGATCAAGAGCCGGCTCAACGCCTACTTCTCGATCGGGCTCGGCTCGGAGGCCGTGAACCCGCTCGAGATGGCGCGCGCGTACTCGACCATCGCGAACGACGGCAAGCGGGTCGACGGGTCGATCTTCGGCGACGTGCCGCGGGTCATCGACACCGTCGAGCACGTCGAGATGGGCAAGGGCGGAAGGCTCGAGACGGGGAGCGTGGACGAGAACGCGCCGAAGCCGAAGGAGGTCCTCGGCTCCGGACAGGCGCGGCTCGTCACCCAGCTGCTCCAGAACGTCGTGCGCTACGGGACGGGAAAGCGGGCCGCGATTCCGGGCCTCGAGGTCGCCGGGAAGACGGGGACGACGGACAACTACGGCGACGCGTGGTTCGTGGGGTACACACCCGAGCTCGTCGTCGCGGTCTGGGTGGGCTACCCCGACCGCCTCCGCCCCATGCTCTACGAGTTCGGCGGTCAGCCCGTCACCGGCGGCACGCTGCCTGCGCTCATCTGGCGGAACTTCGTCCAGAGCCTGCACGAGCCCACCGACCGCTACTTCGAGGCGCCGCCGTACCTCGGCGACGAGGCGGCCTGGGTCGTCTATCGCGACGGGGGCTGGCAGCGGGACAACGGCTACTGCCGCGGGGCGCGTCGGATCGTCTACTTCTCCGGCAGCCTCCCGGCCAAGACCGCCGACTGCAAGCCGAACGAGGTGGACGTGCCGCTCGTCGTCGGGATGTCCGCCGATCAGGCCCGAGCGCGGCTCTCGCAGCAGCCGCTCGACGCGAAGATCGTGTACAAGCCTGCGCGGGCCGGGCGCGTCCCCGGGATCGTCGTCGACCAGACGCCGCGCAAGGGCGGCCTCTCCGCGAACAGCACGGTCCTGCTCGTCGTATCGAGGCCGAGGTACGGGTTGGTCCCGAACTTCGTGGGCTCGAGCCTGAAGGACGTGGGCAAGGAGCTCCAGCGGCTGAAGCTCCGGTACCGGATCGCCACCGGCTCGGGCCCGGTCGCGGTCGTGCTCCGTCAGAGCCCGCGGCCAGGAGTCGCGGCCGCGCCCGGGATGACGGTCAACCTCGTGGTAGGGGACGGCTCACGTAAGGCGACCCCCTGAGCGCGTAGCGCCAGCGGCGCTCGCGCGCCTTGGTGATGCCGATGCGGGTGTCCGTCGCGACCTCCGCGTCGACCTCGGGCGGAAGGAGGGCGAACGGGGGGCGGAAGAGGTCGAGGCCGTCGTGCTCGAGGGAGATCCGGAGCGCCTGCGTGAGCCGGCCGGGGCCGGCGCAGAGGAGACGTACGTCTTCGACGCCCCGCCGTGTCCGCATCACCTCCACCCCGTGCGTCGGCTCGAGCGCGCGGAGGAGAACGGCGGCGCCCGTCCCTGCCGGCTCGCAGACGACGTTCGCGCACCAGTGCAGGCCGTAGGAGCGGTAGACGTAGAGGTGGCCGGGGGGGCCGAACATCGCGACGTTGCGGGTCGTCCGGCCGGAGAAGGCGTGGCTCGCGGGGTCGTCCGGCGCGTACGCCTCCGTCTCGACGACGACGCCGCCGACGCCGTCGAGGAGCAGCGTCCAGCCGACGAGCTCGCGGGCAGCCTCGTGGACGCTCCGCGCGAGCGTCGCGGCCAGCCCCGGTGTCACTCCTCGAAGAGCTGCGGGTGCTGGACGGCGGCCCGCCCGCGACGCCTGCGCACGTCGGCGACGACGGCGCTCGCGTCGGTCATGTCCTCGAGGATCGTCTGCTCGGTGCGCGAGGCCACGATCGGGTCGTCGATGCCGTCGACCCAGACGAGCGTGCGGCTGCCCGGGCCCCGCTCCTCGCCGACGATCGGCTCGAGCGCGTAGATCTTGTCCGCCCGCGCGTACTTGCCGAAGCCGAGGAAGATCATCTTCACGCCCGCCACGGGCGGATTATCGCGCGATCTACTCGAGCGCCGCCCGCAGCGTCTCTGCGACGTACGCCTGGTCCGCCTCGTCGATGCCCGTGTGGAAGGGGAGCGCGAGGGTCCGCGCGCTCGTCGCCTCGGCTACCGGGCAGAGGCCCTCGGAGAAGCCGTAGCGCTCGCGCATGTACGTCTGCAGGTGGATGCACGGCAGGTAGCGCGCCGTCTGCACGCCGCCGCGCTCGAGCTCCGAGATCACGGCCTCGCGGTCCGACCCCTCCGGCAGCGCGACCACGTAGACGAACCAGGAGCGCGTGTGCTCGGCGTCGTCCGCGCAGAGGAGCTCGAGGCCCGGCACGTCGGCGAGCAGCTCCGCGTAGCGCGCCGCGGCCTCGGCGCGACGGTCGAGGATCTCCGGAAGTTTCGCGAGCTGCGCGAGGCCGATGGCGGCGCGCACCTCGTCCAGGCGGTAGTTGAACCCGAGGCGCGCGTGGTCGAGCCAGCCTCCCGAGTCGGCTCGGCCCTGGTTCCGGAGGCTGCGGAGCAGCCGCTGCTCGCCCTCCGAGTGCGTCGTCACCATCCCGCCTTCCCCGGTCGTGATCTGCTTGTTCGGGTAGAAGGCGAAGACCGCCGACGGGCCGTGCGAGCCGAGCGGACGGCCCTTGTACGTCGCGCCGAGCGCCTCGCAGGAGTCGTCGATGAGCGTCAGGCCGTGCCGGTCGCAGATGGAGCGAAGCTCGTCCAGCTCGCACGGGAAGCCGTAGATGTCGACCGCGACCACCGCCTTCGTGCGTTCCGTCACCGACGCCTCGACCGCGGCCGGGTCGAGGTTCAGCGTGACCGGGTCGATGTCGGCGAACACGGGCGTCGCACCCTCGTAGATCGCGCAGTTGGCGGAGGCGACGAAGGAGTACGGAGAGGTGATGACCTCGTCTCCCTCCCCCACCCCCGCGGCGACGCACAGCAGGTGGAGCCCCGCGGTTCCGCTCGAGACGGAGACCGCGAACGGCGCGCCGACTGCCTCGGCGAGCGCCTCCTCGAACCGCTCGCTCGTGGGGCCGAGCGAGAGCCGGGTGGAGCGCAGGACGTCGAGCACCCGCTCTTCCTCCCGCTCGTCGAGCCAGGGGCCCGAGAGCGGGACCGTGCGGGTCGTGCTCAAACCTCTGCGGGCGTGCGCGCGATCGCGACCACGTCGAGCCAGTCGCGCCAGCGGTCGTCGATCCCGGTCACCGCCGCGAGGTACGCCTTCTGCAGCTCGCGGGTCACGGGCCCGACGCCGATCTCGCGATCGTCGACGGCGCGCACCGGCGCCACCTCCGTCGCCGTCCCCACCATGAACACCTCGTCCGCCAGGTACAGGTCGCTGCGGACGAGCAGGGTCTCCTCGACCTGGTAACCGAGGTCTCGAGCGATGTGGATGATCGTGTCGCGCGTGATCCCGGGCAGGATCGACATCGAGAGCGGAGGCGTGCGGAGCACGTTGTTCTTGACGATGAACACGTTCTCGCCGGGGCCGTCCGCCACGTACCCGTCCGACGAGAGCATGATCGCCTCGTCATACCCCGACCGGCGCGCCTCCGTGGTCGCGAGCATCGAGTTGAGATAGACGCCCGTGGCCTTGGCGGCGTGCGGGATCACGTTCGGCCCGACGCGCTCCCAGCTCGAGATCTTCGTCGTGATCCCCGTCTGCTGACCCTCCTCGCCCAGGTAGGCGCCCCAGGGGAAGCTCATGATCACGACGTCGACCGGGTTGCCGAGCGTTCCGACCGCGAGCTCGCCGTAGCCGAAGAACGCCATCGGCCGGACGTAGCACGTCGCGATGCCGTTCGTCGCCACGAGCTCGTGCGTCGCCGCGCGGAGCTCGGCGACCGAGTACGGAAGGTCGATGTAGAGAACCTTGGCCGAGTTCTCGAGGCGCTCGAGATGGTCCTGGAGACGAAAGACCGCCGGCCCGGCGGCGGTCTCGTAGCAACGGATGCCCTCGAAGACACCCGAACCGTAGTGGAGGCCGTGGGTGCCTACGTGCACCCTCGCGTCCGCCCAGTCGACGAATTCGCCGTTCATCCAGATCTTGTCGGTCTCTTGCATCCCAGTCACCGCTCCTTCCGTCCCGGGCGGATCGCCCCACATGCGAATGGTAATTCACGCTTGCGGCTGCACGACGTCCGCCGTCTGCGCCCGGCTCAGGCGGGCGAGCTCGCTCGGGGCGAGCCCGACGACGTGCTTCTCCGACCCGGCGCCCGCCCACACCCGCGCGTGCCCGAGCAGGAGCGGGTCGAGGAAGACTGCGGCGACCTTCGGCAGCGGGAAGGGAGCGACCGCGCCCGGGCCGAACCCGGTCGCGCGCTCGACCTCGTCGCGCGTCGCAATCCTCGCCGAGGCGGCGCCGAACGCCGCCGCGACCTTCTGCGCGTCTCCCCGCCGGTCGCCCGGGACGAGGGCGAGGACCGGGACGCCGTCGCAGACGAAGACGAGCGACTTGACGATCTGATCCACGCCGCACCCGACGGCCGCGGCAGCGTCGGCGGCCGTCTCCGTCCCGTCCGGGAACTCCTCGATGCGAGCCTCCGCCCCGGCCTCGCGCATGAAGGAGGACACCCGCTCGACGGGCTCCGGCCAGCGTGCGACGCCCACCGGCGGAGCGTATCGGGCGCCCCACGCAGACGGCTCAGCCGAGCGAGATGAAGCGAGCCTCGTCGAAGCCGGACGCGCGCACGCGCTCGACGAGCTCGGGGGGCGCGGCCTCGTCGATCGAGAAGACCATGAGCGCCTTGCCCCCCTCCTTCGTGCGCGACACGGCCATGTTGGCGATGTTCACCCCTGCCTCCCCGAACATCGTCCCGACGCGGCCGATGACACCCGGCATGTCGTCGTAGACGAGAAAGGCCATCTCCGGCGCGAGCTCGATGTCGATCGCATAGCCGAGCGCGCCGGCGAGGAACAGCCGGTGCTCGGGGCCGACCGTGGTCCCCGACACCTCGACCCGCTCCTCCTCGGACGCTGCCACGACGCGTACGAGGTTCGTGTAGTGCTGCGACGACCGGAGACGCTGCTCCGCGACCTCGATCCCGAGCTCGGCCGCGATCACGGGAGCGTTGACGTAGTTCACCGCATGCTCGACCCGGCCCTGGAACACCCCGTTGAGCGCGGCGACCGTGAGGAGGCGCGTGTCGAACTCGGCCAGCGGGCCGTGCGCCCCGACGACGACCTGTCGCATCCTCCCTCCCGCGAGCGCGGAGGCCAGTCTCCCGAGCTGGGCGGCGAGGGGGATGAAGGGCCCCAAGACCTCGAGATCCGCCTGCTCGACGATGGGGATGTTGACCGCCGTCTCGACGAGCTCTCCCTCGAGCGCCGCCACGACCTGCTCCGCGATCATCACCCCGGCCCGGTCCTGCGCCTCGCTCGTCGAGGCTGCGAGGTGCGGTGTCACGACGACCTCGTCGAGCTCGAGCAGCGGCCCGGAGTACGGCTCCGAGCCGAAGACGTCGAGCGCGGCGCCCGCGACCCTCCCCGAGCGGACGGCGGCCGCGAGGGCGTCCTCGTCGACGAGCTCGCCGCGCGCCGCGTTGACGATCCTCACGCCGTCGCGCATCAGCTCGAACGCCTGCTCGTCGAGCACGTGGCGGGTGTCGTCGGTCAGCGGAAGGTGCAGCGTCAGGAAGTCCGCGGCAGCGTACGCCTCCTCGAGCGTGCCGACGTGCTCCACGCCTAGCTCGCGGAACCGCTCCGGGCCGACGAACGGGTCGTAGGCGAGGACGCGCATGCCGAGCGCCAGCGCACGGCGGGCGACCTGCCTGCCGATGCGCCCGAAGCCGAGCACGGCGAGCGTCTTCCCGCTGAGCTCGACCCCGGCGAAGCGGCCGCGGTCCCACTCGCCGGCCTTCAGGGCCGCGTGGGCCTGCGGGATGTTCCGCGCGACCGCGAGCAGGAGGGCGACCGTGTGCTCCGCCGCCGAGACGACCGTCGACTCGGGCGCGTTCGCGACCACGATCCCGCGCCGCGTCGCCGCGTCGACGTCCACGTTGTCGATCCCGACCCCGGCGCGCGCGATCACCTTGAGCCGGGCGGCGCGCTCGATCGCCTGCGCGTCGACGGTCGTGGCGGAGCGGACGACGAGGGCGTCGAACCCGTCGATGATCTTCGCGAGGTCGGACCGGCCGTCCTCCACCACCTCGAACCGGCTGCGGAGGAGCTCCAGCCCCGCCGCGGCGATCGGCTCCCGGATCAGGACCCGGGGTCGTCCGTCAGGAGGAGGAGACACTCGCCGTCTCCCGGTACGCCTCGAGCGCGCGCGCGACGGCGACCCCGCGCTCGATGTCGGCCCCGCTCTCCGCGAGCAGGAGCTCGACCGCGGTCAGGACGGTCGTGATGTCGAAGACGTCGTAATAGCCGATGTGGCCGACGCGGAAGAGGCGCGAGCCGAGGTCGCCGTGACCGCCCGCCACCGTGATCCCGAAGCGGTCGCGGAGCGCGAGCACGAGCTTGCGGGCGTCGACTCCCGACGGGACGAGGATCGCCGTCACGACCGCCGAGCGCTCCTCGTCGGGCGAGAAGAGCTCGAGCCCCATCGCCTTCGCGCCCTCGCGGCAAGCGCGGCCGAGCGCCGCGTGCCGGGCGTACGCCGCCTCGAGCCCTTCCTCGAGGAGCAGCCCGAGCGCGACGTCGAGCGCCGCGACGAGCGAGACGGCGGGGGTGAACGGCGTCGACCCTTCCGCGAGCTGCGCTTGCATGCGTGCCCAGTCGAAGTAGAAGCGCGGGTTGGTCGCAGCCGCTGCACGCTCCCACGCGGGCGGGGAGACGACTGCGAGCGAGAGGCCAGGAGGCGTCATCAGCGCCTTCTGCGAGCCCGCCACCACCACGTCCAGCTCCCACGAGTCCGTCTCGAGGGGGACCGCGCCGAGGCTGGAGACCGCGTCGACGACGACGAGCGCGCCTGCGTCGTGGGCCGATTTCGCGAGCGCCTGGACGTCCGAGACGACCCCCGTGGACGTCTCCGAGTGGACGAGGAACGCGACCTCGGCCCCGGTCTCCTCCACGCGAGCGCGGACGTCCTCCGCGCGCGGCGTCTCCCCCCACTCGTAGCGGAGCTCCTGCACGTCGGCGCCGTAGGCCGCGGCGAGCCGGCCCCAACGCTCTCCGAACTCACCGGCCGCGACGGCCAGCACCCGGGTGCCCGGCGAGAGCAGGTTCGCGACTGCCGACTCGAAGGCGGCCGACCCGGAGGCCGTGAAGAGCAGGACGTCGTGCTCCGTCCTGCACACCCGCTGCAGCCGCTCGAGGCAGCGTCGCATGAGCGCGCGGAAGTCCGGGCCGCGGTGATGGAGAACGGGCTGCGCCCCCGCGGCGAGCACCTCGGGAGGGACCGGCGTCGGCCCCGGGGCCATCAGGTAGCGCTTGGCCGGCATCGGCCCGAGCGTACCCTCAGCGGGGGCGATGGCCCGAGAACGACATGGCCTGCTGGAACGTCGGCCGGTTCGTCCAGCGCATGGTGTCGGAGAGCAGGCCCGAGGCGAAGCGGATCCGCTCCGCGGTCGCGTCGGACCGCCAGGCCGAAGGCGTCGCGCCCTGGGCCGCCTCGAGCTTCGCGGATGCGTCGTCGATCGCGGCCCAGAGCGCATCGCGGCATGTCTGCAGGACTCCGGCCCCGCAGTAGCGCCGTGAGTACGGCTGCCGGACCGGGCTCCCGAGCAGCGTTCGCAGGTCCTTGTCGAGGTAGCCGTACCACCCCCACTCGTACGAGCTCCCGCCCGGGCTCGCGTCGTCGCTCGGCGCGTGCAGGGCGGCGAAGCGGTTGGCGAGCGGCCCCAGCACCGGGCCGAGGACGGCTTGCGAGAGTCCCGGCCACGCGGCGTCGAGGACGGCTGCTCCGGGGGCGTCGACCTTGCCGTCCAGGTCGGAGTCGAGGCGGCTTCCTCCGCCCGCGCGCCACTGGTCGACGAGGGCTGCGGCCGCGTGCGCTCTGGCGTTCGGCGCAGGGCCCGTGTCGAGGACGGCCCGGATCGCCGGCCAGACCCGCATGACGCGCAGGTCCTGCGTGGCCGCGGCGTTCATCGCGGAGACGACGCTCGCGAGCGTCTGCTTCCTACGCCCCGCGAGAGCGGCCGAGAGGAGCTGCACGCGCTGGACCGAGCCGTAGGAGAAGTTGTCGTCGGCGGAGCCGAACTCGGCGGCGGGCTTGTTGTTCCAGTTCAAGATCAACCCCGACTTGGGGTCGATCGCCCGAGGGTGCTGGACGTAGAGCAGGAAGCTCCTCCAGTCGTATCCCCCCGTCCCCAGCGTCGGGAGAGCCCGGTCCGTGCCGGGCGCGCGGACCGGAAGGCGTCCGCTCGAGAAGTAGGCGATGTGACGGTCGTCCGCGTAGAACCAGTTGAAGCTGAACTCGACGCCGCCCATCGTCGCCAGGAAGTCCCTCGCCGACCGGACCTGGCCGGTGTCGAGCTCGTAGAACGGCGCGAGGCTCAGGAGCTCGCGCCCGCGCGTCGAACGCTGCTCGGAGAGCGCGACCTTCGTCCCCTTCACCGTCGCGTAGCCGAGCACGGGGCCGTGAGTCGTCTGCAGGTACGCGACAGGCTGGTCGGCCGCTCCGTTCGTGCGCAGCGTCCCGGCGAGGAAGCGCTGCATCGGGAGGCACTGGCCCCGGTAGACGTAGTGGCGGTCGTCGCCGCCGCAGAGGCTCTCGACGAAGAGGTCGACGTCGTCCGCTCCCGACGAGGTCGCGCTCCAGGCGAAGTCGAGGCCGCGCCCGACGAGCACGAACGGCACGCCAGGGAAGACTGCCCCGCGCGTCGCGAAGCCCCCTCCGGAGAGCTCCATCTCGGCGAAGAACGCCGGGAAGAAGTAGCCGACCTGCGGGCCGGCGACGAACAGCGGATGGCCCGTCTGCGAACGCCTCCCGCCGACGAGCAGCGCGTTCGAGGCGAGCGCCGGCTCCTCGAGGGGGGCGCCGACGAAGCTCCCGTCGTCGAGCACGACGCTGCCCGGAGACTCCTGCGAGGGGAGCTCGTACGGGAAGCTGCCCGGGATCGTCACCGGCGCATCCGCGTCGTTCGCCTCCTTGAGGTCGGCGAAGACGCGGCGCGCGTCCGCGGCGCCGAACCGCTTCTCGAGCGCGTCGAGGAACATCGAGTTCGCGGCCTCCTGGCCGCCGTTCGTCCCGAAGCGGGCCGCGATCAGGGCGCCCGCGGCGACGACGTCGTTCCTCGTGAACCGCGCCACCGGGATGCCCCGCTTCGCGTACCAGGAGTTGATCCCCGCGGCGTACGCGTCGATGATCGCGAGCTCGCGCCTGCCGACCGCGCCCTGCGAGCGGAGCGCGTCGACCTGGTTCGAGAGGAACGCCTCGGCCTGCTCGCTGGGGACGAACGTCTTCCCGGAGAGCGCGAGCGCCAGCGGATCGAGCCCGGGGACGTCGAGTGCGGCGGCGCGACCCGGCCCGCGGATCAGCTGGAGCAGGAGCCCGCGGTCGGCCGCGGTGACCCACCCTGCGCCGAAGGCGACGTCGGTCTGCGTCCTCCCGGACACGTGCGCGACGCCGAAGCGGTCGCGCGCGACGGTGACGCCTCCGCGCGGATGCTCGATCCGCGTCGGCTTCGCCTGTCCGAGCCCGAGGGGCGCCGGCTTGAAGAGGCGGCGGAGATCCCGGTCGCCGACGTTTCCGCAGAGCGGCGTGAGCGCGTCGTAGAGCTTCGCCTGGTCGGTCGTGTTGCGTCCGAACGTGAGGCTTCCGTCCTCGCCGGGTGGGAGGACCGTGTACGCGGCGGCCGCATAGTCCCGTTTCTGGGTGGCGGCTTCCCCGGGAAGCGAGGAACCGAGAACGGCGGCGAGGAGGACAACGACCGCGGCCGCCCAGACGGGCCGATGCACGGCGCGCAGGCTACCGGAGATACACGACTAAAGTCCTGCAATCGACGCGCTCCTCGCATTCGCCGCCACGCTCGTCTCTATCAGGCTCTCGGCCGATCTCGCGCGCCGCGCGCGCACACAACGGGCGCCTCACCTCGCGGCCTGGAGCGCGGCGCTAGGCTCGTTCGCAGTCGCCTCGGGCGCGCTCGCCTGGGGCGCCGCGGACGGCTGGAGCGGGCCGGCGTTTCGCGTCTACTACCTCGCCGGGGCGCTGCTCACGGCTCCGCTGCTCGGCGCCGGCTCGCTGCTCCTCGTCGGCCGTCGCCGGGCCGGCCCTCTGGCGCTCGCCTACGC
>JBKPTS010000095.1:0-7057 GCA_046735575.1 Actinomycetota bacterium | reverse complement strand
CGCGACTCCGAAGACCGTCTCCGCCACGTGGCGCGCGAGGATGCGGGCGTTGTACCGGAACCCGCAGACCATGCTCGAGACGCTCGCGACGCCGTGCTTCCGCAGCCCCTGCGCGGCCTGCGTGACGTTCCCTGCGAAGTACATCCCCGGGACGGTGACGCTCTCCCAGTACGGCGTGAGCGCGGGCAGGCGGCCGTCGAGGACGGTGGCCACCCCGAGGTCGGGAAGGTCCTGCAGCGGGGCGCGGAAACCGGTCGCGGCGACGACGTCGTCCACCTCCACGACCAGGGCCTCGGGCCTCGTCGGGTCGAGCGCGTACAGGAGGAACTCGCCCCCGCGCCTCTCGACGCGGTCGACGGACGCGTTCAGCACGTAGCGGCCGGGCGCGCCCCGCACGTGCTCGTCGTACGGCGTCAGGTACCAGGGCCGGAGCGGCGAGCGCGCGAGACGCGCGAGGTCCGGGGGGCGCGGCGAGACGAGCGTCAGCTCGCGCAGGCCGTTCCGCACGATCGCCTCCCCCACCTCGAAGGCGGAGTTCCGCTTCCCGACGATGACGACCCGCCGGTCGCGATAGCGGTCGCGCGCGCTCGAGACGTTCACGTAGTGCATGTCGAGCTCGAGGCCGGGGATCGGCGGCACCCACGGCTCGGTCATCCCGATCGCGAAGATCGCGGCCGTGCACCGGTACTCGCCGTCGGAGGTCCCGAGCACGAGGGCGTCCTCGTCCCGCCTCGTCGACTCCCAGCGGCAGCCGTAGCGCACCGGGACCTGCGCGCGTTCGGCGAAGGCCGCGAGCCCGGCCGCCATCTCGTCGCGCGCGGGACGCCGGTGGTCGTCGCCGATCTGGTCGAGGACGAGCGCGCCGAGCTCCGCCTCGTCGGCGACGAGGCTGTTCTGGTCGTGCGCCTCGAACCACCTGCTGCCGCGCGGCACGTCCGCGCTCGGATGCGTCCAGGAGATGAGGCGCTCGAAGAGCGGAAAGCGCCGGAACATGCCCCCGGGGCCGTCGTCGGCGGAGAGGACCGCGTGCTCGATCCCCAGGCGGCGCAGGAAGTAGCTCGTCTGCAGCCCGCCCGGCCCGCTGCCGACGACGACGAGCGGGTACTCGCCCGGGGGGAAGACCTCCGCTACCGCCACCGGTTCGCGTCGCGCACGCGCCTCGCCTCCGCGTGCAGCATGCGCAGCATCACCAGGGGGTGCTCGAGCAGGAATCCCTCGAGCTGCGGCCCCGGGAGCATCAGGCAGCGGAGCATGGTCTCGGCGCGGATGTCTGCCGTGGGGACGTCGCCCGTCAGCGCCGAGATCTCGCCGAAGAAGTCGCCGCGGCCGAGCCGTGCACGCTCGGCGCCGTCGACGACGACCGCGGCCTCGCCCTCGAGCACGACGTAGAAGGCGCTCCCCGAGATGCCCTGCCGGACCGCACGCTGGCCCTCCGCGAAGACCTCCTCCTCGAAGGTGTGCGCCACGGCCTCGAGCTCGGGCCAGCGCAGGTCGGCGAAGAGCGCGAGCTGCGCGAGGCGCTCGACGACAGGAGCCTCCGCCATGGCGGGGAGCCTAGTGCGGGCGGGTCGCCTGGAGCGCTCTCAGGGCTTTGCGACCGTGAGCGTGAAGGTCTTCGTCGCGCTCGCGCCGCCGCCGTCCGTCACCCGTGCCGTGAAGCTGTACGAGCCCTGTTTCGTGGGCCTGCCCGAGATCACCCCGGAGGTTGCGAGCGAGAGCCCGGGCGGCAGGGAGCCGGCCGTGCGGCTCCACGAGTAGGGCGCGGTGCCGCCCGACGCCGCCAGGCTCGTGGAGTACGAGACGCGCCAGTGCGCCTGCGGGAGCGGCGAGGCCGTCGTGATGGTCAGCGGAGGCGGCGGCCCGCTCGCGACGGTGATCGAGAGCGATCGGGTCGCGGTCTGCGTCCCGTCCGTCACCTGAGCCGTGAACGTGTACGTCCCCGCGCTCGAGGGCGTCCCGGAAACGACGCCGCCGGCGGAGCTCAGCGAGAGCCCGGGCGGCAGGCTGCCCGAGGCGACGGACCATGTGTAGGGCGGCGTTCCGCCGGTGGCGGCGAGCGTCTGCGAGTACGCCTGCCCGACCGCAGCGTCCGGAAGAGCCGAGGTCGTGATCGCGAGCTGAGCGGCGACCGAGATGGACAGGGACTTCGACGCCGTCCGCGCCGGCGCGCCCGAGTCCGTCGCCTGCACCGTGAATCCGAAGCTGCCCGCGGAGGTCGGGGTTCCGGATACCGCCCCGGTCGCGGGGTCGAGCGTGAGCCCCGGAGGCAGGCTGCCGGAGGAGACGGACCAGCTGTACGGCGACTTCCCGCCTGCGGCCGCCACGGCGTGCGAGTACGCCTGCCCCACCGTCCCGCCCGGCAGAGAGCTCGTGGTGACGCTCAGGGGGTCCGCGACGGAGACGGACAGGCTCTTCGTCGCGGACTGGGACGCACTGTCCGTGACGCGTGCGGTGAACGGATAGGCGCCGGGAGCGGCGGCGGGGGTGCCCGAGAGCGAGCCGGTCGAGGGGTCGAGGGTCAGGCCCGCCGGGAGGCTCCCGGACGCGAGCGACCAGCTGTAGGGCGGCGTGCCGCCCGTCGCTGCGAGGCTCTGCGCGTAGGGCTGGGTGTTCGTCGCGTCGGGGAGCGTCGACGTCGTGATCGAGGGCGCCGGCGGAGGCGGCGCCGCCGCCGCGGTGCAGCTGACGGCGCGGTCGTTCGTGAGCAGCGGCTGGTTGAAGGAGACCTGCCTGCCGATCGCCCCGGTCTGGTTCTCGAGGCCGGCGGTGGCGGAGGCGCCGGCGTTCCAGGCGGCGTTGCCGAGATCGGTGTCGAGCCAGTGGTACCGGATCTCCCCCGTCGACTCGTGGAGCGAGACCTCGAAGGTCGCCGTGCCGCTCCCGTTCAGCGAGAAATGGGGGACGTTCAGCCACTCGACGTAGAGCACGCGGTTCGGCGCGCTCCCCGCGACACCGGCGTAGACGTCGCCGCTCGCGGCCGGGTTCAGGTCGTCCCAGAAGGCCGCGACGACCGCGTTCGGGTCGGCCGCGTTCGGGAGCCCCGTGTTCGAGTATGCGCCGGCGCCGGACGTGGAGCCGAACTCGAGGAAGCCGTTCGAAGAGACGGCGACCTGCGTGTACGACTGCCCGTAGAAGGTGAACGGGAAGCTGATGTTGAGCAGGGTGAAGCCGTCGTCGGAGTCGCTCGCGCCGCCCGCGACCTTGCCGCCGGGCGTCGCGTCGACCCACGCGTCGGGGACGTCGGTGCAGCTGTAGTTCTGCGCCGCGGTGCCGGTCACCGTCTGCGCCGCGGTCGAGCCGCCGACGCTCACGGTCGCCGTCACCGTCTGCGGGCCGGCCGCGGAGACGGTGTAGCTTCCGGTGTAGAGCGCGCTGTCCGGGCTCGACGCGGCGAGCGACACCGGCGACCCGTTGACGGTCACGCTGACGTTCCCGACTCTCGCCGGGGCGGCGCAATCCGCGCCGAGCACGCGGATCGGGACCGAGTCTCCGAGGCCGGCCGTGAACCCGTTCCCGGGCGCGTCGACGACCACCTCGGGCGTCGACGAGCAGGAGAGGGCGTCGAACGCGTTCAGGCGCCCGCCCGTCGCCGACGTCCCGGCGAGCGACGACTTCGGGTCCGCGGAACGCATGAGCAGCGCCTTCGTCCCGTACAGCGTCGCGCCAGCGAAGTGGGACATCACCAGCGCCGCCGTCCCGGACACGTGCGGGGCAGCCATCGACGTCCCGCTGAAGCTCGAGTACGTGTTCCCGGGCGTCGTCGAGACGATGCTCACGCCCGGCGCCGCGAGATCGACCGTCCTCTGCCCGTAGTTCGAGAAGAAGGCCATGGCGTCACGCGCGTCCGTCGCGGCGACCGAGACGATCGCGTCGGAGTCGTAGGCCGCCGGGTACTCGGGCGAGACGTCCATGTTCACGCTGTCGTTCCCTGCGGCGAAGACGGAGAGCATCCCCTTCGAGGCGCCGTACTCGATCGCGTTCACGAGCGCGGGATCGTAGGGCGCGCCGCCCCACGAGTTGCTCGCGACGCGGGCGCCGTGGTCGGCGGCGTAGAGAAGCGCGCTGATCGCGTCCGCATCCGTCCCGGAGCCGGCCGAGTTGAGGAACTTGAGGGCCATGATGCGCGCGTTCCAGTCGACGCCTGCGACGCCGATGCCGTTGTTCCCGAGCGCGCCGATCGTCCCCGAGGTGTGGGTTCCGTGGTTGTTGTCGTCGGTGGGGCTGTTGTCGTGGTTCACGAAGTCCCAGCCGCTCCAGTCGTCTACGTAGCCGTCGCCGTCGTTGTCGACCCCGTCCGTCCGCTGCGCGCACGAGACCGTCCGGTCCGACGAGCCGCAGTTCTCACCCGGGTTCACCCACTGCTGCGAGGCGAGGTCCGGGTGCGTGAAGTCGACGCCGGTGTCGATCGAGGCGACGACGACGCCCGGGCTCCCCGTCTCGAGGTCCCATGCCTCGGGCGCGTCGATGTCCGCATCCGCGGTGCCGCCCGTCTGCCCGGTGTTGTTCAACCCCCAGAGCTGCGAGAACTGCGGGTCGTTCGGCACGACGCTCGCCGTGACCACGTAGTTCGGCTCCACGTAGGCGACGCGCGGGTCGCTCGCGAGCGCCTTCTCCACCCGGTCGACCTCGTTCTCGGGCGCGCTCGCGACGTGCGCGTGGATCTGCTTCAGCTTCTTCTTCTGCTTGGCGCCCGCCTGCTCGAGCGCGTCCGCCTGCGCCGCGTCCGAGACGCCGGGCTCGAACCCGACGATGAGCTCGCCGGGGACGACGACCGGCTGCTTCGCCTTCGCGACGGCGCCCGGGGCGCCTCCGAGCACCGCGATCGCGGCGACGAGCGATACGGCTGCGAGCACGGGGACGCGCACGCGCTGCGCGGACCTGGTGGAGCCCTTCCCCCCGGCTACCTGCGGCGGTGCCAGCTCGTGCCCTCCTGTGCGTCAGCCCCTCGTTGCGGTCGCATCATGATCGAGCGGCCGCCGGCGGTCTACCCCTCGAACGAGGCCGGCTGGGATCGTCAGGATGTCGGGACAGAGCGAGAAGGAGGGAGCGATGAAGATCGGACTCCTCGGAACGGGACGCGTGGGCCGGACGCTCGCGGGCAAGCTCGTCGAGGTCGGGCACGAGGTGAAGATGGGCTCGCGGACGCCCGACAATCCGAATGCGGCCGAATGGGTGCGCGAGAGCGGCGACCGCGCGAGCCAGGGGACGTTCGCGGACGCGGCCGCGTTCGGCGAGCTCGTGTTCAACTGCACCTCGGGCGACGGGGCGCTCGCCGCGCTCGAGGCGGCGGGCGCCGAGCACCTCGCGGGCAAGGTCCTCGTCGACGTCTCGAACGCGCTCGCGTTCACCGAGGGCGTCCCCTTCCCGACCGGCCTCTTCGTGGACACGACCGAGAGCCTCGCCGAGCGGATCCAGGCGGCGTTCCCCGCCGCGCGCGTCGTCAAGACGCTGAACACGATGAACACCGACGTCATGGTCGACCCCTCGACCTTGCCGGGCGCGCACGACGTGTTCGTCGCGGGCGACGACGAGCAGGCGAGGGACGAGGTGAAGGCGATCCTCCGGAGCTTCGGCTGGGGCGACGAGCAGATCGTCGACCTCGGCGATCTCACCGGCGCGCGCGGGATGGAGATGTACGTGATCCTCTGGCTCCGGCTCTTCCAGACGTTCGGGACGCCGCACGTGAACATCCACGTCGTCAGGTAGTCGGCAGAGCGGACGATGGGCGCCCGCAGGGAAGACGGCGGCTTCCGGCGCGACACCGTCGTCATGAAGTTCGGCGGCTCCTCGGTCGCCGACCCGGAACGGATCAGGGACGTGGCCGCGCGGCTCGTCACCGCGCGAGAGGGAGGGCGCCGCGTCGTCGCCACCGTGTCCGCGATGGGCGAGACGACCGACGCGCTGCTCGCCCTCGCGCGCCGCGTAGCCCCCCAGCCCGACGCGCGGGAGCTGGACATGCTCCTGTCGACAGGCGAGCGCGTCGCCTGCGCGCTCGTCGCCATCGCGGTGCACGACCTGGGTCACGAGGCCGTCTCCTTCACGGGCTCGCAGGCGGGGATCCTCACCGACGCCGTCCACACGAGGGCGCTCATCCGGGAGATCACGCCGGTCCGCGTCGTGCGGGCGCTCGACGAGGGGCGGATCGTGCTGGTCGCCGGCTTCCAGGGCTTCTCCCGCGAGACCATGGACGTGACGACCCTCGGACGCGGCGGAACCGACGCGACCGCCGTCGCGCTCGCCGGCGCCCTCGGCGCGGCCTGCGAGATCTACTCGGACGTCGCCGGCGTCTTCACGGCCGATCCGCGCCTCGTCCCGGATGCCCGCAGGCTGGAGCGGGTCTCCTACGAGGAGATGCTCGAGCTGGCGTCCTCGGGCGCGCGCGTGCTCATGCTGCGGGCGGTCGAGCTCGCCCGGGCGCACGGCGTGCCCATCCTCGCCCGCTCCTCCTTCTCCGACGAGCCCGGCACGTGGGTCCACCATGTGGAGGAGATGAAGCCGGTCGTCTCCGCCGTCACGCACTCGGAGGACGTCGTCCTCTTCTCCCTGCGGGGCGTCGCCCGGCGCGGCGCCGCTGCCGCGCTGTTCGAGGCGATCGCCGCCGAGCACGTCAACGTCGACACCGCCCTGCACGACACCGCGTCCGTACCTCCCCGGCTCTCGTTCGCCGCCGCGCAGGAGGAGGCCGCCGCCGCGCGGCGCGCCCTCGCGCGTGCCGCGGCCGATCTCGGCTCACTCGAGGTCCAAGAGCGCACCGACGTCGGCAGCGTGTCCCTCGTCGGCGCGGGCATGCGCTCCCACCCGGGCGTCGCGGCCGAGATGTTCCGGACGATCGCCGACGAAGGCGTCGACCTGCGGCTCGTCTCCACCTCGCCGATCAAGATCACCGTCCTCGTCGACCGCTCCGCCGTCCCGCGAGTCGTCCGGCGCCTCCACGCCGCGTTCCGGCTGGGCGAGGAGCCGGCCCGGGGGGCGGCGAACTAGGACCGTTCGTGAGCGAGCAGACGAGCGCCTCGATCGACGCCCCCGCAGTCCCCATCCTGGGACGCGGCCGCTGGGT
>JBKPTS010000094.1:0-18910 GCA_046735575.1 Actinomycetota bacterium | reverse complement strand
GCCTCGGCGAGGTCGCCGAGGCCGCGCTCACGGAGGGCGAGGCGGGCCTAGGCCGCTTCTCGCTCACGCTCCTCCGTCCCCTGAAGCCGATGCTCGCGCAGAGCGCGGACGACGTCGCGAGCGCGCTCGAGCGCGTGGGGGAGGCGAGGGTCGAGTGGAAGCTCGACGGCGCGCGGCTGCAGGTGCACCGCCTGGGCGACGAGGTGCGGGCCTACACGCGAAACCTCGCGGACATCACGACGCGGGTGCCGGAGATCGTCGAAGCGGTCCGCGGCCTGGCGGCGAAGGCGATCGTCCTCGACGGCGAGGCGATCGCGCTCGCCGCGGGCGCGCGTCCCCGTCCGTTCCAGGTGACGATGAGCCGCTTCGGCACGCGCTCGGCGCGGGGTACGTCGCCCTCGAAGGTGCCGCTCTCGGCGTTCTTCTTCGACTGCCTGCACCTGGACGGAGAGGACCTGCTGGGGCTCCCGGAGCGGGAGCGGCTGCAGGCGCTCGCACGGGCGGTCCCCGAGGCGCTGCGCGTCCCCGGGATCGAGACGAGCGACCCGGCCGAGGCGGAGAGCTTCCTCGCGGACGCGCTCGAGCGCGGCCACGAGGGCGTGCTGGTGAAGGCGCTCGACTCCCTGTACGAGGCCGGCCGGCGCGGCGGGGGCTGGATCAAGGTGAAGGTGGCGGACACCCTCGACCTCGTCGTCCTGGCGGCGGAGTGGGGACACGGGCGGCGGCAGGGACGGCTCTCCAACCTCCACCTCGGGGCTCGCGACCCCGGGGGCGGGTTCGTGATGCTCGGCAAGACCTTCAAGGGCATGACCGATGCGATGCTCGAGTGGCAGACGGAGCGGCTGCTCGAGCTCGAGGAGCGACGCGACGCGCACACCGTCTACGTGCGGCCGGAGCTCGTCGTCGAGATCGCCTTCGAGGGCGTGCAGGCGAGCACCCGCTATCCCGGCGGGGTGGCGCTCCGTTTCGCGCGGGTCAAGGGCTACCGGCCGGACAAGCGGCCGGACGAAGCCGACACGATCGACACGGTGCGCGCGATAGGCTCGCGCTGACTCGGCGAGCGAGGAGGCTGGAACGGGATGACTCACTTCGGAACCCTGCGCGTGTGGGCGGCGGTGCTGTCGTTCTTGGGCGTGCTCAGCGTGATCGCCGCCCTCTTCGGGACGATCGTCCTCGCGGTCGAGGCGAGCGGCTTCTGGCAGACGCTCGGCGTTCTGCTGATCGGGGGGCCGGTCTCGATCTTTCTCGCCACCCTGCCGATCGCGCTGGCGCAGGCGATGCGCGCCATCGCCGACGTCGGCGACACCGTCAGCGCCCGCTGACGGACGTGGCGGAGCTCCGGGTCGGCCAGACCGCCCGCCGGAAGCGGGTGGTGACGGAGCGGGACATCGAGCTCTTCACCGAGCTCACCGGCGACCGGAACCCGCTGCACTACGACGACGAGCTGGCGCGACGCACTCGCTTCGGCGGCGTGATCGTGCAGGGCGGCGTCACCTCCGGGCTCCTGAACGCGGTCGTCGCCGAGGACCTGCCCGGCCCGGGCAGCGTGTTCCTGCACGTGGACTGGAGTTTCCGCGCCCCGGTGCGCCCGGGCGACGAGCTCACCGTCGAGGTCGAGGTGCTCGAGCTTCGCGAGGACAAGCCGATCGTGAAGCTGCGCACGACGATTTCGAACCAGGAGGAGACCGTCGTGCTGGACGGGTCCGCGCTCGTCTGGATCGAGCGGATCTGACCCGATCCGGCCGGGCTCAGCCCGACTGCCGGCTCGCGGACGAGGGCTCGGGCGGGAGGCTCCGCCGACGGAGCGCGCGCCGCGTCCTGCGGCCGGCGAGCGCCGCCTGGGCCGGAACGAGGAGCCAGCAGAGCTTCTCGCGCCCTCGTGCGCGGCGGGTCGCGTCCCCTCCCGCCGGGGCGAGCACGAGACGGATCCCTGTGCCCCGGAGCGCGGCCCGGAAGAGAGCGCTTGCCCTCGCCTCGTGCCAGCGGGAGGTGACGAGGACCACCTCGTCGGCGCCGAGCCGCAGCGCAGTTTCCGCGGCGGCGTGAGCGTTGCCGACCGTCGTCCGCGCGTCGGGCCCGAGCACGAGCTCCGCGGGAGGGCCGCGCCAGGCCGCGGCCATGAGCTCCGCCTCGGAGCGGACGCCCCGCGAGCGCGCCCAGCCCGAGAACAGCACGGCGTCCCCGGGGCGCGCCACGGCCTCGGCCTGCTCGAGGCGGGCCGCGCAGATCGCGTGCAGCGATCCCCCGCCCTCCGAGTAGCCGAGGACCGCGACGAGCCGACGGCTCACCCGCGTCCTCGGCGCCGCCAGAGCCCGTACAGGACGAGCGTTCCGGCGACCGTGAGGACGAGCTGCACGGCCTTCTTGCCGCGCAACTTCGACTCGCCCCCCGCACGCTCGCGCATGAGCACCGGCACCTCCAGTACCCGGAGCCCGGCCGAGCGCAGTCTCAGCAGCGCCTCGACCTCCGGGGCGCCGCTCCCGTACGGCTCGGCGAGCACCGGCATCGCCTTCGCGCTCACCGCGTACATGCCGCTCGTCGCGTCCAGGAAACGGCGCCCGAGAACCGGCTGCAGGGCGCGGCGCAGCACGGCCGTCCCGAGTCGCCGGCTCGCGGACGGCCTGTACCGGAACGGCTCGTAGCCCTCGCCGGAGGCGAAGCGGGAACCGACGGCGACGTCGCACTCCCCGCTGCGGACCCGCTCGAGGAGCCGTGCGAGCTCCTCGGCGGGGTGCTGCCCGTCGGCGTCGACGCGCCCGGCGAACCAGTAGCCCTGCTCGCCCGCGTACCGGTAGCCGGCCGCGATCCCCTCCTGCAGCCCGCGGTTCTCGCCGAACGAGAGCACCTCCGCCCCGTGCGCGCGCGCGACCGCGGCAGTGGCGTCGGTCGAGCCGTCGTCCACGACGAGGACGTCGGCGGCCGGGAGCGTGGCGCGGAGCTCGTCGAGGACCGCGGGCAGGTTCGCCTCCTCGTTCCACGCCGGGATGAAGACGAGGGTGTCCGAGCGCCGGCCGTCCATCAGATCACGTTATGCTCGGGCCGGGGCGTCTCGCGCGCGAAGCGCTCCACGGCGAGCGGCGACACGTCCACGAACGGCTCCTTCCCGAGGTAGAGGTCGCGGACGACCTCGCCGATCGCCGGGCCCTGCAGGAAGCCGTGGCCGGAGAAGCCGGTCGCGTACAGGAAGCGCGAGATTCCCGGCGCCTCTCCGACGAGGGCGTTGTGGTCCGGCGACATGTCGTAGTAGCCCCTCCAGCCGCCCGCGATGCCCATGTCGAGGAGCCGGGGAAGGCGCCGCTCCGCCACCGCGACCACCTTCTCGAGCCACTCGCCTTCCGGCCTGGGCGCGTCGAAGCCCGCGGCCTGCTCCGGGTCGGCCATGCCGAACAGGAGCCCCGGCCCCTCGCGGTGGAAGTAGAGGCCGGTGGAGAAGTCGACGGTGAGCGGGAAGCCGCTCGGCAGGTCGCCAGGCCCGGTGTACGGGGCGGTGTAGCCGACCTCGCGGAAGACGGGCTCGACGGGGAGCCCGAACCCGACGAGGCCCGCGATCTCGGGCGACCAGACGCCGGCGGCGCAGACGACGACCGTTGTCTCGATCCGCCCCCGGTCTGTCTCGACGGCGCGGATCTCGCCGTCGGCGCGCTCGATCCCGGTGACCCCGCAACCGGTGATCACGGTCGCTCCCCTGGCGCGCGCGCCGGCGGCGTACCCCTGCACCGCCGCCTCCGGGCTGGCCGTCCCGTCGAGCGGGCAGAACGTCGCTGCCACGACGCCCTCGAGCCCCGCCAGCGGGCTCAGCTTCGCGGCCTCCTCCACGGTGACGACACGACTGGGGAGGCCGAGCTCGTTCTGGAGCGCGACGCTCCGCTCGAAGATCGAGACGTCCTCCGGCCGGTCGAGGAGGAAGAGGTAGCCGACCTGCTCGAAGTCGATCGCCGCGCCCGGACGCTCGGGGAACCGCTCGAACGCCTCCAGGCTCCGGAGGCCGAGCTCGATGTTCAGCGGGTCCGAGAACTGCGCGCGGACGCCGCCCGCGGCCCGGCTCGTCGAGCCCGAGGCGAGCTCCGAGCGCTCGAGCAGGCAGACGTCGACCCCCGCCTCGGCGAGATGGAACGCGACGCTCGACCCGGTGATCCCTCCCCCGACCACGACCACGTCTGCCCGCTCCGGGATCATCGCCGCAGGAGGTTGCGGAGGAGGAAGAGGACGTTGGCCGGGCGCTCCGCGAGCCGTCGCATCAGGTACGGGTACCAGTCCGGCCCGAACGGGGTCGCGACGAGCACCTTGTACCCGTCGGCCGCGATGCGCCGCTGGAGCGCCGGCCGCACGCCGTAGAGCATCTGGAACTCGAACCGGTCGCGCCCGACTCCCTCACCGGCCGCGAACGCCTGCACGTGCGAGATGATCCGCTCGTCGTGCGTCGCGACGGCGACGTACGCGCCGCCCCGCAGGCCGGTCTCCACGAGCTGGAGGTACGCGGCGTCGACGTCCCGTTTCTGCGGGTAGGCGATCGAGGCCGGCTCCAGGTACGCGCCCTTCACGATGCGCAGGTTCGGCCGCAGCGGGAGCAGGCGCTCGAGGTCGTCCGGCGAGCGGTAGAGGTATGCCTGGAGCACCGTTCCGACGTTCTCGTGCCCGGCTTCGCGCAGGCGTTCGAAGATCAGCAGCGTCGGCTCGAGGTAGGCCGACTGCTCCATGTCGAGGCGGATGAAGTTGCCGAGCCTGCCCGCGCGCTCGACGAGGCGTTCGACGTTCGCGTGGGCCGTCGCCTCGTCGAACAGCAGCCCCAGGTGCGTGAGCTTGAGCGCGACGTTGACGTCGAGCTTCTCCGCCGCCAGCCGGTCGAGGATCGTCTCGTACGCGGACGTCGCCGCCGCTGCCCCGGAAGCGTCCGGGATCGCCTCCCCGAGCAGCGTCGTGTTCGCCGAGAGCCCCGCCTCGTTCAGCCGCTGGAGCACGACGACGCACTCGTCCAGCGTCTCGCCCGCGACGAAGCGCGCAGCGCCGAGGCGCATGCCGTAGCGCTGAACGAGCCCGCGCAGCCGGCGGCTGCTCGACGCGCGTAGGAGGACGGTTCTCGGAAGCGTTGCCGCGAGTGAGGCCACGACGGGCGAGCGTACTCAGTCGAGCGTCACGGCGACCGTCTTTCCGACCTCGACGAGCGCGCAGTGGCCGGCCCCGACCGGGCCGGGGTTCGCGATCCGGCTCGCACCGAGCTCGTCGAGGCCGCGGGACTCGTGGATGTGCCCGCAGAGCACCACGTCCGGCCGCTCGCGCTCCACGAGCCGACGCAGGCCCGGGCTGCCGACGTGCTCCCCGGAACGCAGGCGGTCGCAGGCGGTTCCGTGCGGCGGCGCGTGGGGGCAGAAGATGCGGACGCGGGCGGCCGCGATGTCCAATAGCGCGCGCTCTCCGCGCCCCGCGAGCTCGTCGTCGGGGACCTCGTACGGCGTGTGCAGGGGCGAGAGGGGCGCCGCCGAGACTCCGGCGAAGCCGACGTCGTCGACGACCGTCCCGGTCCCGTCCATCGAGACGCCGAGCTCGACGAGCCGCCCGTCGATCGCGGGCGAGTCCATGTTCCCGGCCACCGCGAGCAGCGTCGGCGCGAGGGGGCGCCAGAGCTCGATCGCCCGGGCGGCGTCGTCGGGCGTCCCGAGGTTCGTGAGGTCGCCGCCGACGAGCAGCACGTCCACGTCTCCGAGCGCGGCGAGCACGCGCGGTACGGCGTCGAAGCGGTCGTGCACGTCGACGACGTACGCGATCCTCATCGCCCTCAGTTCTGCGACGGATCCGGGGGCATGAGCGCGAGCAGGCCGAAGGGGCCGCCCTTCCGCCGCAGGACCTCGCTCCAGAGATCGAGGGCGGCGCCGGCGAAGACGTCGTCCGGGAGCGCAGGCTCCACGATCCACGAGCCCTCGTCGAGCTCGGCGTCCAGCTGCTGCGGGCCCCAGCCCGCGTAGCCCGCGAACACCCGGGCCCGGCGGAGCTCCCCGAGCTCGTCGGGGTCCACCTCGGCCGGGAGGAAGCCGACCGAGTCGACGACGAGCGACGCCGCCCGGTCCGGCTCCTCGAACTCGGCGAGCACGACGATCGCCGACGGCTGCACCGGCCCGCCGACGTGCACGACGTCCGGCGGCTGCACGAGTACGCCGAGCTCCGGCACCGCCTCGACCACCGTCGCCTCGCTCGGGCGGTTCAGCACGACTCCCATGGCTCCCTCCTCGCTGTGCTCGCCGACGAGCACGACGGTGCGGCGGAAGTTCGGGTCGACGAGCCCCGGGCCGGCGACGAGGAGATTGCCCTTCAGCGACTGCACCGCCGTATCATCGCCGCGAGCCGCGCCGCTCTCGTCGGGCACCCTCACGAGCCCTGTGATAAGAACGTGTCGTGAGCACTGACACCCCCGGAGTCGGCGCTCGCCTCCGTGTTGCTCGGCGTAGCGCCGGCTTGACCCAGAAGCAGCTCGCCGTGGAGCTCGGAGTCGAGTCCATCACGGTCTCGCGCTGGGAGCGGGGCGTGACGATGCCGTCGATCCCACGCCTGAGGAGGATCGCGGAGATCACGCAGACGACCGTCAGCGACCTCGTCCGTACTCCGGACGCGCCGACGGCGCACGGTGCCGAGCTGGCGGCGCTGCGGGAGGAGCTCGCGGAGACGCGCGCGCTCGTCGACCGCATCGCGAGCGCGCTCGAGCGCCCGACTCAGCATGTCGCTCCCGCGGCTCCGGCCGTGGTTCCGCAGGAGGGCTAGCCGCCTGCTCCGGCGACTGGGCGCCGCAGGCGCTCGGCTACGCTGGACCGCGTGTCCAGGTCGGTCATCGTCTCGGCGGTGAGGACGCCGTTCGGGCGCCTCGGGGGCGGGCTCGCCGGCAGGCGCGCCCCCGAGCTCGGGGCGATCGCCATCCGCGCCGGGCTCGAGCGCGCAGGCGTCGAGCCCGACGAGGTCGAGTACGTCGTCTTCGGGGAGGTGCTCCAGGCGGGGGTCGGCCAGGCGCCCGCACGGCAGGCGGCCGTCGCGGCGGGCATCCCCAAGGAGGTGCCCGCGGACACGGTCAACAAGGTCTGCGCCTCGTCGCTGCGGGCGCTCGAGATCGCCGACCTGATGATCCGCGCCGGCGGGCACGAGCTCGTGGTCACGGGCGGCATGGAGTCGATGTCGAACGCGCCGTACCTGCTTCCGCAGGCGCGCTTCGGGTACCGGCTCGGGAACGGCGAGGTCGTCGACCACATGGTCTTCGACGGGCTCACCTCGACCTTCGACGGGATGCACATGGTCGAGCAGGCGTCGAAGGTCTCCCGGGAGCTCGGCATCTCGCGTGAGGAGCAGGACGAGTGGGCCTACCGCTCGCACCTTCGCGCGGCCGCCGCGCAGGACGAGGGGCGCTTCGCAGACGAGCTCGTCCCCGTGGACGAGGTCGTCGTGGACGAGGGCATCCGCCGCGACACGACCCTCGAGAAGCTCGCGGCACTCCAGCCTGTCTTCGACCCGGAGGGAACGACGACCGCCGGCAACGCGCCGAGCGTCAACGACGGCGCCTCGTGCGTCGTCGTCTGCTCGGAGGAGTTCGCGAAGCGCCGTGGGCTCGTGCCGCTCGCGACCATCCTCGCCCAGGGCTACGTCGCCGACGACTTCGCGTATCTCGCGCGCACCCCGGCGCGCGCCGGAGAGCAGGCGCTCGCGAAGGCCGGCAAGACGATCGCGGACGTGAAGCGCGTCGAGATCAACGAGGCCTTCTCCTCCGTGGCGAAGAACTCGACGCGGATGCTCGGCGTCGACGAGGAGATCGTCAACGTGAACGGCGGCGCCGTCGCGCTCGGCCACCCGATCGGCGCCTCCGGCGGGAGGATCGTCGCGACGATGGTCCACGACCTGCGCCGGTCGGGCGGCGGCCTCGGCCTCGCGGCCATCTGCTCGGGCGGAGGCCAGGGCGACGCGCTCCTCGTCGAGGTCTGATGAGCCGAGTCGCAACTCGTAACTTGGCGTGAAGCTCGCGTGGGGAGGCGCGGCGGCGCTGCTCGGCGCTCTCGCTCTCGCCGGCTCCGCGCTCGGCTGTCCGCAGGTGACCGAGTCCATGAGCAAGCGGCTCGATGACTCCGATGCGGCCGTGGTCGGAGCCGTGACCTCGCGGAGACAGGTCGACGTGCGGGGTGCCCCGGCACTCCTGCTCACGATCGACGTGGAGCAGAAGATCAAGGGCCGCCACGTCCCGAAGCCGCTCGTCGTCCGCGCGCCGCTGCACACGGATTGCGACGTGAGCCTCGCGAACGGGCAGCGGCGCGGCTTCCTCCTCGCGAAGGCGCCCGACGGCACGCTGCTCGTGACGGGCTCGAGCGTCGTCCCGGCGACTCCGCTGATCGCGGCGGGAGGCGAGCCGCGGGGCGGAGTGATCAAGGTCGTGATCGGCTGCCTCGTCCTCGGCGTCGTTCTGCTCTGGGCGCTGCGCCGGCTTCGGCGCGGAGCACGCCCCGAGCTCCCGGGCGCTCCCCGCCCCTAGCCGGGCTCCTCGGCTGGGCTCCCTCGGCTGGGCTCATAGACTCCGACGCGTGAGATTCCAGCACGTCCTCGTCGTCGGCGCCGGGCAGATGGGCGGCGGCATCGCGCAGGTCCTGGCGTCCTCGGGCCGGCGCGTCTCGCTCCACGACGCGGCTCCCGGAGCGGTGGAGCGGGGGCTCCAGACGATGCGGGGGAGCCTCGCGAAGCTCGCCGGGAAGGGCGGGGCCGACCCGGACGAGGTGCTCGGGAGGGTGAGCCCCGTCGACGACCTCGTGCCGGCCGACCTCATGGTCGAGGCGGTGATCGAGGACGCCGAGGTGAAGCACGACGTCTTCCGCCGGGCGGATGCGGCCCTGCCGGCCGGGGCGGTGCTCGCCTCGAACACGTCCTCGATCCCGATCGCGAGCCTCGCGGCCGCGACGAGCCGCCCGGACAAGGTGATCGGGATGCACTTCTTCAACCCGGTGCCGGTCCTCCGGCTCGTGGAGGTGGTACGCACCGACGCGACCTCGGAGGAGACGACGCAGGCGATCCTCGAGCTCGCCCGCGACCTGGGCAAGGAGCCGGCCGAGGCGCGCGACTTCCCCGGCTTCGTCTCGAACCGGATCCTGATGCCCTTCGTCAACGAGGCCGCCTACGCCCTCATGGACGGGGTGGCGGAGGCGGAGGCGATCGACATGATCGCCAGGCTCGGCTTCGCTCACCCCATGGGGCCGCTGGCCCTGGCGGACCTGATCGGCCTCGACACGTGCGTGGCGATCATGGAGGTGCTGCAGGAGGGGCTCGGGGACGACAAGTACGCGCCCTGCCCGCTCCTGCGCGAGCACGTCGCCGCGGGCAGGCTCGGCCGAAAAACAGGCCGCGGCTTCTACGAGTACGGCTGATGGACGAGCGGCTGGGGGCCGAGCTCCGCGCGCACGATCGGACGGACGAGGAGTTCGTCGACGCTGCGTTCGGGCTCCTCCTCCGGCGCCCGCCCGAGCCGGAGGCCCGGGAGCGCGCGCTCGCCAAGCTCGCCGAGGGGACGCTCTCGCGCGCGACCCTCGTGCACGAGCTCGCCTCCGGCGAGGAGTTCGAGCGGGTGCGCGGCCGGGACGACGCCGTCGCGCTCGGGCTCGGAGCCCGAGCGCGTGCGGAACGGTTGCGCTGGCTGCAGGCGCCGTCGGGCACCGACGAGCGCGTGATCGAGCTGCCCTGGGTCCTCTCGCGCCTGCGCGCGTCGGGCCGCGTGCTGGAGATCGGCTACGCCTACGCGGAGCCTTCGTATCTGGGCGCGCTCCTGAGGGCGGGCGTCGAGCTCGTCGGCGCCGACCTGGCGTCGCTCGACGTGGAGGGGATGGAGACGGTGCGGGCCGACGTGCGCGATCTGCCCTTCCCCGACGGCTCCTTCGACCAGGTGCTCCTCGTCTCCACCCTCGAACACGTCGGCGCGGACAACTCGGTCTACGGGCTGGAGGAGGACGAGCGCGCCGCGGGCGACCCGCGGCTCTCCGCGCTGCGGAGCATCAGGCGCGTCCTGCGCGGCAGCGGATCGCTTCTCTGCACGGTCCCGGTCGGCGAGCCCGGGGACTACGGCTGGTTCCGGCAGGAGGACGAGAGCGGGTGGACGCGGCTCTTCACCCGGGCGGGCTACTTCGTCGAGGAGCGGGAGACGTACGAGCTGACGTCCGAGGGCTGGAAGGCCGCGCCCGACTTTCGCTCCGAAGGCGTCCGCTACGGGGCCCGCGGGCCCGCCGCGTCGGCCGTCCTCTGCGTCGACCTTCGCCCCGGGCGCTTTCGCAGGCTCGCGACGCCGAGCGGCCTCCGCATCGTCGCCCGGCGGCGGGCCGGACCCGCCTATCGGCGCCTGAAGCGCGCCTGACGCGACCTATAGTCAGAGCGTGGACTTCGAGCTGACGCCCGAGCAGCGCGAGATCCAGGGGCTCGCGCACGAGCTGGCCGAGGCCGAGATCGTGCCCGCGGCGCCGGGCTGGGACCGGGAGCATCGCTTCCCGGAGGAGCTGTTCCCGAAGCTCGCGGAGGTCGGTCTCATGGGCGTCTGCGTGCCGGAGGAGTACGGCGGCGCGGGCGCGGATTTCCTCTCCTACATCCTGGTGCTCGAGGAGCTCTCCAGGGCCGATGCGGGGGTTGGGGTGACCGTCGCGGTGCACACGAGCGCGACGACGCTGCCGATCCTGACCTTCGGCACCGACGAGCAGAAGGCGCGTTTCGTGCCTCCGCTCGCACGCGGGGAGCAGATCGGCGCGTTCGCGCTCACGGAGTCGGGCTCGGGATCGGACGCAGGTTCGCTCCGGACGCAGGCGGAGCCGGAGGAGGGCGGCTGGAGGATCACCGGCGCGAAGCAATGGATCACCAACGGCTCCGTCGCCGGGACGTTCGTCCTCTTCGCGCGGACGGATCCGGCGACGGCCGGCGCGCGGGGCGTTTCCTGCTTCGTGCTCGACCGCGAGCACGTACGGGTCACGCGCGAGGAGGAGAAGCTGGGGCTGAACTCCTCGACGACCTCGGACCTCGTGCTCGAGGACGCCTCGGTCGGCCGCGACCGGCTCCTGCACGACGAGGGCCGCGGCTTCCGCGTGGCGATGGCCACGCTCGACGGCGGCAGGATCGGCATCGCCGCCCAGGCGCTCGGCATCGCGCAGGCGGCCTACGACGTGGCGCGCTCGTACGCGCTCGAGCGGGAGCAGTTCGGGCGGCGGATCGCCGACTTCCAGGCGATCCAGTGGAAGCTCGCCGACATGGCGACCGAGATCGATGCCGCCCGCCTCCTCGTCTACCGGGCGGCGTGGCTCAAGGAGCAGGGCCGCCCCCACACTGCGGAGGGAGCCAAGGCGAAGCTCTTCGCCTCCGAGATGGCGCGCCGCCAGACGGCGGAGGCGATCCAGGTGCTCGGGGGCTACGGGTACACGAAGGAGTTCCCGGTCGAGCGCTACTACCGCGACGCGAAGATCACCGAGATCTACGAGGGGACGAGCGAGATCCAGCGGCTCGTGATCGCACGCTCCATCCTCGGCCGGCAACTCCGGGAGGAGCCGGTCGCGCCCCGCACGTGACCGCCTCGTCTGCACGGAATCTCCACAACTTCCACGCGGCTTCTCGACGGCCGCTCCCTAACGTGAGCCTCGTGGAGCGGCAGCGCATCGCCGTCATCGAGGACGAGCGGGCGATCGCCGGCGCGATCGCCGCCCGGCTCGAGGCCGAGGGCTTCGAGGTCGAGGTCGCGGGAGACGGAATCGGCGGGGTCGCTCTCTGCCAGCGCTTCCGCCCGGACGTCGTCGTCCTCGACCTCATGCTCCCGGGCCTCGACGGGCTGGACGTCTGCCGCCGTATCCAGCGCGACCGGCCGGTGCCGGTGCTGATGCTGACGGCGCGGGACTCGGAGACGGATCTCGAGGTCGGCCTGGCGGTCGGCGCGGACGACTACATGACGAAGCCGTTCAGCCCGCGCGAGCTCGTCGCGCGCATCCGGGCGCTGCTGCGCCGAGCGGGCCGCCCGGTCCCGGGCGACCCCGGCGTCGAGATCCGCCTCGGCGCGCTCGTCATCGACCCGGCCAGCCGGCTCGTGACACGGAACGGGGACTCGATCCATCTCACCCGCACCGAGTTCGACCTTCTCTACCGGCTGGCCGAGGCGCCGCACGTCGTCTTCGGACGGCGCCGCCTGCTCGAGGAGGTGTGGGGCTACCAGGTCGGCGCGGGCGAGCGGACGGTCGACTCGCACGTCCGCTCGATCCGGCGGAAGCTCGGCCATTCGCTGATCCGGACCGTGCACGGGATCGGCTACGCGCTCGACACGAACGGGCTCGTCTAGGGCCCGTGCGCCCGCTCGACTTCCTCGGCTCGATCAAGCTCAAGCTCGGGGTCGTGATCGTGTTCGCGGTCGCGGTCACGGTGCTCGTCGACGCCGTCGGCGACCGGATCGGGCTCTCCCCGCTCGTCACCGGGGTGGTGGCGGGGGCGATCGCGCTCGCGGTGGTTCAGCTCCTGGCGCACGGCATGACGTCGCCGCTGCGCGAGATGGTCGGGGCCGCCCGCGCGATGGCGCGCGGCGACTACGAACGGCGCGTGACGGCGACCTCGCGTGACGAGGTCGGCGAGCTCGCCCGGGCCTTCAACTCGATGGCCGCCGAGCTCGCCGAGGTCGACCGCGTGCGCAGAGACCTCGTCGCCAACGCCTCCCACGAGCTGCGGACGCCGATCGGGGCGTTGCGCGCGAGGCTCGAGAACCTCGTCGACGGCGTCGAGCAGCCGGACCGGGCCACGCTCGCGGGGCTCCTCGAGCAGACCGAGCGGCTCGCGGATCTCGTGGAGCAGCTACTCGACCTCTCGAAGCTCGAGTCGGGCGCCGTCCCCCTCGAGCGCGAGCCCGTTCCCGCCACGAGGCTCCTCGAGCGCGTGGCGCGGGAGTGGCAGCCGGTCGCCGGTGAGCGGGGCGTGCGGGTCGACGTCGTGGTCGAGCCAGCCGACCTCGAGGTCGAGTGCGACGAGCGGCGGCTGGGCCAGGTCCTCGCGAACCTCGTGGCGAACGCGGTGCGCCACGCCCCCGCGGAGTCCTCTGTGCTCGTCCGCGCCGCTCGCCGCAACGGCCAGGTCCGCTGCGAGGTCGTCGACGAAGGGCCAGGGATCGTCCCCGAGGAAGCCGAGCGCGTCTTCGAGCGCTTCTACCGAAGCGACCACGCGCGCTCCCAGGACGGCGGCGGCAGCGGCCTCGGGCTCGCGATCGCACGCTGGATCGTCGACCTCCACGGCGGCTCGATCAGTGTCGAGCAGGCGGAGCCTCGAGGCTGCCGGATGGTGGTCGAGCTCCCTGCCGCGAAAGACGGTGTCTGACACCGCTCTCGACAGACCGGCGCAAAGGCCCTGCAAATGGAGCTGCACCAACGAAGAGGCGGTGTCAGACACAGGTGTGAATCGCCACAAACCGTAGGCTCTCGTCCATGAGGAAACGGGACGAGCCGGTGCGGCTCACGCGCATCTACACGGGTGGCGGGGACGCGGGGGAGACCTCGCTCGGCGACGGCTCGCGCGTCTCGAAGCTCGACCCGAGGATTACGGCGTACGGGACCGTCGACGAGCTCAACTCCGCGCTCGGCCTCGTCCTTTCGAGCGAGGTCCCGGGCGAGGTCCGGCCCGTGCTCGAGCGCGTGCAGAACGAGCTCTTCGACCTGGGCGCGGACCTGTCCGTGCCGCTCGAGCGGAAGGGGAGGCTCCGCATCACGGAGGAGCAGGTGCGGGCGCTCGAAGGCGAGTGCGACCGCTTCAACGCGAGCCTGCCCGAGCTCAAGAGCTTCGTGCTCCCGGGCGGAAGCGAGACGGCCGCGCGACTCCACCTGGCCCGCACGGTCTGCCGCCGGGCCGAGCGCGAGACCCTCGCGGCGTCCCGAGAGCACGAGCTCGACGAGCTCGCCCTCGTCTACCTGAACCGGCTCTCCGATCTGCTGTTCATCCTCGCCCGCCTCGCCAATCTCGAGGCGCACCGAGACGAGCCGCTCTGGCGACCGGGCGCCTCGCGGTAGCGGGAACCGGCCCTACGCGACCGCCGGCCAGCGGTCGCGGAGCCAGTCCACGAGCTCCTCGCTCCGGCGCGGGCCCGCGACGTAGAAACCCTGGGCGTAGTCGCAGCCCCAGGCGGCGAGGACCTGCCACGCCTCGCGGGTCTCGACGCCCTCGGCGACGACCGTGAGCCCGAGGGCATGACCGATGTCGATCATGCCGTGGACGAGCGCGGAGTCGGTCGGGCTGCGGCCCAGGCCGTGCACGAACGCCGCGTCGATCTTGAGCTCGTCCAGCGGCAGGACGCGCAGCGCGGCGAACGATGCGGCTCGGCCGCCGTCGTCGAGCGAGATGCGCACCCCGAGCTGCTTCAGTCGGGCCAGCGCTTCCTCGTCGAGCTGGCCCCCCGCCCCGAGGCCTGCGGGGACGACCTCGAGCGTCAGGTGCACGGGGTCGAGAGCGGAGGCGGCCAGCAGCTCCGCGACTCCTTCCGCGAAGCGGGGATCGTCGAGGAGGCGGTACGGGATGTTGACCGAGACGGGGAGATCGTGGCCCGCTGCGGCCCAGCTCTCGGCGGCGACGAGGGCGTCGGAGACGACTCTGAAGGTGAGCTCGCGGACGACCGGGGTGCGCTCGACGTGCGGGATGAACTCGGCGGGCGGGAGGAGCCCCTGGTCGGAGAGCAGGCGGCGCACGAGCGCCTCGACCCCGGTCGTCGCGCCGGACCTGAGATCGAGGATCGGCTGGTAGACGACGACGAGCTCGTTCCGCGCGAGCGCGGCCTCGACGTCCCGGACCATCTCGACGTCGAGCCCGCGGCGTGCGAGAAGCACCGCGTCGGTGGTGTCCCGCTTCGTCGCGTACATCTGGCCGTCGGCTCGCGTGAGCAGCTCGGTCGCGGTTGCGCCGTCCACGGGATACACCGCCCAGCCGATGCTTCCGTCCACCTCGATTGCCGCCCCCTCGTGACGGAACGGTCGCCGGAGCGCGTGCCGCATGCGCGCGACGAGCGCCGCCGCCTGCTCGTCGTCGCCCGTCCCGAGCGAGAGGACCACGAACTCGTCCCCACCGACGCGGGCGACCGTGTCGCTCGCCCGGACGATCGACTCGAAGCGATGCGCAAGGCTCCTGAGCACCGCGTCGCCGGCGGCGTGCCCCCGCACGTCGTTCACGTCCTTGAACCCGTCGAGATCGACGAGGATGAGCGCGAACGCCTCGCCGCTTCGTTGAGAGCGCCGGATGGCCTGCTCGAGCCGGTCGCTGAGCAGGACGCGGTTCGGAAGGCCGGTCAGGGGGTCGCGAAGCGCGTCGGAGCGTGCGCGCCGCAGCCGCCAGTCGAGTGCGATGCCGCAGATTCCCGCTGCCAGGCCCACCACGGCGAGAGCCGCGACCACGCGATCCGGCTTCTCTTGGAGGGAGACGGCGGCCGCGCCGGCGATGAAGACCAGGGCCGCAAGGGAGAGCGCCCACGCCAGTGAACTGCTGATTTGCTGCCTGTCCCCGATCGTCACCTCGTCCCCTGAATCTGCCCCCCACCCTGGGGCCGCCGCAGTAGTCAGAACCGTACTGCATACCCCCCGAAAGGCCACCCCAAATCGAGGGACGCCGCTCACTCGCACGAGGGAACGCTCTCGCCGGAGCCTGTGCGCGGAGTGACTCCGAAAGGGGACGCCGCGTGCTCCAGCGGAAGGAAGAGACACATCCCGGGGGAATCGAGAGCACGTGGACGTGGGCGCCGGGGTTGCCGGCCTGCTGCTCGGTCTCGCCGTCGGCCCCGTCGCCGATCGAGTGGCCACGAACGCTCCGGCTCGGCTCCCGCTGCTCGCAGCGACGCCTGCCTCGCGCCGCGTCCTCCACGTCACGGCCGCGACGGCGCTCCTCGGGGCCGTCTGCGGGCTCGCCTTCGGTTTCAGCTTCGAGGCGGCCATCGCCTGCGCCTTCTGCTGGCTCCTCGTCGTGGTCACCCGAACCGACCTCGAGCACCGCCTCATCCCCAACAGGATCGTCATCCCGGGCGCCGTCGTCGTCCTCGCCGCGCGCACGATCGACGACCCGGGAGTCGGCTGGGCCCTGGGGGCTCTCGGCGCCGGGCTCGTGCTGTTCGTGCTCGCGCTCGTCTACCCCGGAGGCCTCGGGATGGGCGACGTCAAGCTCGCCGTCCTGCTCGGCGCCGGCCTCGGCCTCGCGGTGATCGTCGCGCTGCTCGCCGGATTCGCCGCGGCGTTCGTGCCGGCCCTGACGCTCCTGATCCGGCACGGGCCCGCGGCGCGCAAGCGGACGATTCCCCTCGGCCCCTTCCTCGCGCTCGGCGGCGTCGTCGCCCTCTTCGCCGGAGACCAGATCCTCGACTGGTACGTCGGGCTCGGTTCCTAGGCCGGAGTGTGCGTCGCGCCGCCGCCGCGGTACGCCACGAGGTAGGCACAACGGCGTGAGTCGGCGGGAAGGGGGGAGGGGCCGACGCGGGCGACCACGTAGACCTCGTCCTCGACCTCGACCACGCTGCCTGTTACGAGACCCTCCGGCTCCTTCGCCTCCACGAGGCGGTAGCGCGCTCCGGGGACGAAGCAGAGCTCGGCCGCGGTCGGCCCGGGCTCCGCCTTCGGAGCGAGGCGGGCCTCGTCGACCTGGAGCTCTCGCTCGTCGATCGCCGCCGCCCGGGCGTCGAGGGCTCGCTCGCGCTGGTCGAGCGCGGCGCGCTTGAGCTCGACGGCCCCGAGGTCGCTGCGGCGCCGCGCGAGCTCTGCCTCGGCTGCCTGCAGGTGCTCGTGGCGCGCGTCGAGCTCGCGCTCGAACTGCACGAGCTCTTTCTCTCGAGCCTCGAGCTCCGTCGTGCTCCGACGCAGGAGTCGCTCGACCGCCGCGCGCTCGTCGTTCAGCCGTTGCTCCCTGCGCCCGAGCTCGAGCGCCGTTTCCTCGAAGCGCGCCGCGTAGTCCTCGAGCTCCCTGCGCCGCGCGGCGAGCACCCGCTCGAGCTCCTCCTCCGGGCCCGGGCCGTGCCGCAGCGCGCGCCTGACGATCCCGCCTCCGCCGGCGAGCTTCGCTCCGTGCGGCTCGGGCTCGTCGTGTCCGGATCGGGGGATCATCCGCGGCGGCTGGTTGCGGTCATGGCCGGCGGACGCGCCCTAAGCCGTCGAGTTCGGACAGTCCGCCGGCCCCGGCGACTTCGCCGGTATGCCTATCACTCCTCCTGTCCGATGGGATTGTCAAGTCTGGACGAGTGGGGGATTACCGATCCGGCGTCGCAGCCGATACTGCGAGCATGGATCCACAGGGTGCACGACACCTCCTGGCTCGAATCCGGGCCGGCGTTCGCGTGGGCTCGCGGATCGAGCTCGTCGGCGATGCCGGCGGCGACTCGGGGCTGTGTGCCGGCGATCGAGGGGTCGTCAACGAGATCGAGGAGACGGGCCATCTCGTCGTCCTCTGGGACCGCGGCTTCGCCCTCGAGATCGATCCCGAGGAAACGCCGTTCCGTCCGCTCGCGGCGTAGCGTCCTCGAGCTGACCGCGCACTCCCGCCCGACGCGGTGGCGCTTTCCTGCGGGGCTACTTCTCGCGTAGCCCGAAGTCGGCGGTGACGACGAGGGCGGGCGCTCCGCCGAACGAGCCGGTCGCCGCGGGCGCGTAGTAGACGCCCAGCCCGGCGTCGCGGTACGTGGAGGAGAGGATCACCGCGCGGTGCGGCGGAGAGTCGACCCACGCCTGCACGATCTCGCGGGCGCTGATCTCGATCGTGCTCGAGAGGAGCGTCTCGCCGACCGCCCAGCGGCGCCAGCCGCGGTTGGGGTAATAGCGGCGGATCCGCCGGTCGAAGGTCGTGCCGTCGGGCGAGGAGTGGTCGAAGTACCCCTGCTGCAGCATCGACCGGGAGTGCTGTGCTGCCGCGAGGTCGAGGCCGTCGCCGAAGCGAAGCGTCTGCACCCCGTGTGCGGCGCGCGCCCGGTTGAGCTCGCGGACGAGCGCGTGCTCGAGCCCTGCCTGCCGCTCGACGGTCGTGCGGATCGGGCTCGAGGAGGCAACCGGCGACAGCACGGCGACGAGTGCCGACGCTGCCGCGAGGACGAGTGTCCGCCGCATGGGCGACACATCGGCGCGTCAGCGTTACCCCGTGTTCCCCCGAACGAGGGGACCCACGGTCAGTGCTTTCCGTTGCCCTCCTCGAGGTGCCCGTACGCGTGACCCTGGCCGGGGGGCGAGCTCGAGTCCGACTCCGAAGACGAGCCCGAGCTCGACGTGGAGGACGGCTGAGAGGTCGAGCCCGAGGTCGAGGAGCTCGATTCGGAGCTCGGCGAGGTGGAGGTCGAAGGCGCGGACTCCGTGGCGGACGGCGCGGAGGCACCAGGCGCGGAGGCGCTCGGCGCACTCGGTGGCTCGCTCGAGGTCTCGCTCGGAGCGGGCGTCGGCTCGGCGGGGGCGCTCGGGCTCGCCGTTCCCGCGGCCTGCGAGTGGGCGCCGGCCTTGTTGCCCATCGCCGGATGCTTCGGTTTCGGCTGCGGTTTCGCGGACACGTTCGCGGTCTTTCCGCTCTGCGTCCCGTGCTTGGGCGCGTGATGCGCGCCCGGGCGGTGCTCGTGCTGCGCGGGCTTGGCCGCCGTGGCGCCGTTGCCGGAGTGGTGCTTCAGCCGTCCCGGCGGGACGTTGCCGCTCTGTCCCCGGGCCAGCGCCTTCCCGTGCGCGAGCCCGTTGGCCGATGCGTGTTGCGCTCGACGGGCGTGCACGACGTGGCTCTTGCCGGCGGTGCTTCGACCCGCACCGACTTTCGCGTGCGTGCTGAGCGTGGAGCTCGCGGGCGGGCTGTGCCCGTGCTCGTGGAGCGGCCCGACGTGCTCGACGCCGGCGACGGTCACGCCGCCCGCGACGGTCGCAGCGGCGACCACCGCGGCGGCCTTCACGACGACGCCGCCCGCGAACAGACCGCCGCCGCT
>JBKPTS010000093.1:0-12940 GCA_046735575.1 Actinomycetota bacterium | reverse complement strand
GGCGACCACGAAGCCGGGCGTGCAGAAGCCGCACTGGACCGCGCCGGTCTCGGCGAACGCCTCCTGCACGGGGTGCAGGCCCTCGTCTACGCCGAGCCCTTCGACCGTCACCACCTCGTGCCCCTCAGCCTGCACCGCGAGGACGAGGCAGGAGCAGACGAGCGTGCCGTCGAGAAGCACCGAGCACGACCCGCACTCGCCCTGCTCGCAGGCGTTCTTCGAGCCGGGGAGCTCGAGTCGGTCGCGGAGCGCGGTCAACAGGCTGTCGCCCGCCCAGACGTCGGCCTCGCGCCGCTCGCCGTTGACGACGAGCTCGATCCTCACGCGAGGCAGCGCGCCAGCGCGCGGGTCGCGAGCACTCCGAGTGCGTGGCGCCGGTAGTCGGCGGTGCCGCGGACATCGTCGATCGGGGAGGCGGCCGCGGCGACGAGCTCCGGCAGCGAGTCCGCCTCGTCGAGCTTGGCCACCACGAGCCCGGGGACGGGGCCTGCGGAGCCGAACGACGCCCGCAGCTCGCCGCGCTCGAAGTCCGTGACGAGGGCGAGCGAGCAGACGGCGATGACCATCGCGTTCCGCGGCCCCACCTTCATGAAAGTCTGGGGCTGGCCGTTCGCCCGCACCCGTACCCCCATGATCAGCTCGTCCGGCTCGAGCGCGTTGCGCTTCGGGCCGAGCAGGAACTCGTCGAGCGCGAGCGTCCGCTCCCGGCGCGCGCTCGCCAGCTCCACCTCCGCCTCGTGGACGAGCAGCGGCGGCAGCGCGTCGCCCGCGGGAGACGACGTGCCCAGGTTCCCGCCGACCGTCCCGCGGTTCCGGATCTGCGGCGACCCGACCGTTCGCGAGGCCTCGGCGAGCGCGGGCAGCTCGTCCGCGAGCTCGTTCTCGATCTCCGTATAGGTGAGCCCGGCCCCGAGACGGAGGTGGCCGTTCGACCGCGACCAGCCGCGGAGCTCCTGGACCTCGTTCAGGTTGAGGAGCACCTCCGGGCGGGCGCGGTCGAAGTTGAGCTCCACCAGGACGTCGGTCCCGCCCTGGACCGGGACTGCCTCGGGGTGCTCCGACTTCAGACGCAGCGCCTCCTCGAGCGTCCGCGGCGTGAGGACGTCCATCAGCGCTCCTCGCGGGCGTACGGCCGGCCGAGCGCCGCCGGCGCGCCGAGCCGCCGCTTCGCGAACGCGGTCGAAACGAGGACGAGCACGACGATCGTCATCACGTAGGGCAGCGACTGCAGGAGTTCGGGCGTGACCGTCACGCCATGCGCCTGCAGCGCGAAGGGCAGCGACGAGAGGCCGCCGAAGAGGTACGCGCCGACGAGGCAGAGCTCGGCGCGCCAGAAGGCGAAGATCACGAGCGCGATCGCGATCCAACCCGCGCCGTTGACGAGCGTGTCGCCCGCGACCCAGCCCGGCGTGATGAGCAGGCTGTAGCACGCGCCCCCGACTCCGGCGAGCGCTCCGCCCACCAGCACGTGGACGTAGCGGTAGAGCGTCACGTTGATGCCCATCGCGTCCGCGGACGCGGGCGCCTCGCCCACCGCGCGCACGTTCAGCCCCCAGCGAGTCCGCGTCAGGTAGAGGGCGACGAGCGCCGTCAGCGCCCACGAGGCGTAGACGAGGGCCGACTGGTCGAAGAGGATCGGCCCGAGCACGGCGACGTCCTTGAGCCCGAAGACATCGATCGAGCCGAACTCGTGCGTCGCCGGGGTGTCCGCGAGATGGAGCTCGTTGCCGAAGTAGGCCGAGAGCCCGAGCCCGCCGGCGAAGAGCGTGAGCGCGAGGCCGGAGACGATCTGGCTCGCGCGCAGGGTCACCGTCAGGAACGCGTGGATCGCAGCCATCGCGGCTCCGGCCACGAAGGCCGCGCCGACGGCGACCAGGAGCACGGACGCGTCCGAGCCGTGCACGCGCAGCGTGGCCCAGTACCCCACGGCCGCGCCGAACAGCATCATCCCCTCGACCCCGAGGTTCAGGACGCCCGAGCGCTCCGCGAGAAGCTCCCCGAGCGCGGCGAAGAGCAGCGGCGTCCCGTAGAGGACGGCCTGCGCGAGGACGACGACGGCGAGGCCGTCGTTGACGCTCGCGAGCGTGCTCACGTCGCCGGCTCCGGCGTCGTGCCCGCGGACGCCCGCGAACGGCGTCCGAAGCGGACGCGGTAGCGGATCAGGACCTCGCCGCCGAGCGCGCAGAAGAGGATGACGCCCTGCATGACGCCCACGAGCCCGGAGGGGAAGTCGACGCCCTGCAGCGTGAAGCCGGCGTTCTGCAGTCCGCCGAGGAGAACCGCGACCGCACAGACGACGAGTGGGTTGTAGCGCGCGAGGGCGGCGACGACGATTCCGGTGTAGCCGAAGGCGGCGGGCTGCAGCCCCTGCGGGTCGAGCGTGTGCGTGAAGTCGCCGATCTGGCTCGCGCCGCCGAGGCCGGCGAGCGCGCCCGAGATCGCCATGACCGCGAGGATCTTCCTCCGCGTCCGCATCCCCGCCGAGCGGGCCGCGCGCGGCGAGTCGGCGATGACGCTGACCTCGAACCCGAACCGCGTGCGCGAGTAGAGGAACCACAGGCCCACCGCGGCGCCGACGCCGATGAGGAAGCCGAGCGGCACGACGACGCTCGAGCCGAGCGTGGGCCAGCTCGCCGCGTCCGGCATCGGCTTGCCCTGCGGGAACGACCGGGCCGACAGGCTCGAGAGGTCGCGCCAGTACGACGAGCTGTCGAAGATCAGGTACGTGATCAGGTAGCCGGCCACGTAGTTCAGCATCAGCGAGGTGATGATCTCGTTCGTGTGGGCGAAGGCCCGCAGGACGCCGGGGATCAAGGCCCAGAGCGCGCCGAGGGCGCCCGCGGCGACGCACATCGCGACGATGTAGACGAAGGTGGACCCCGCCCCGTGATCGCCGAGCCGGAGCGCGATCCAGGAGCCGCCGACGGCGCCGAGGTAGAGCTGACCCTCCGCGCCGATGTTGAAGAGCTGCATGCGGAACGCGGCCGCCGCCGCGAGGCCCGTGAAGAGGATCGGGGTCGCCGAGATCAGCGTCGCCGAGAAGGCCCCGTGCCCCGTGAAACCGGCCTCCAAGATCGAGTGGAAGGTCTGCCGGGGACCGTGGCCGGTCGCCGCGAGAACGATTGCCAGGATGCCGAAAGCGACGGCGAGCGACCCCACCGGGACGACGAGCGCGAGCCACCACGGCTGCTCCAGTCGGCGCTCGAGCCTCACGAGGGCGCGGCCTCCGCCCGCTCCTGGTGACCACCGGCCATGAGGTAGCCGATCTCCTCCACGTCCGCCGTCGCGCCGTCGAGCTCGCCGACGATCTGGCCCTCGTAGACCACCAGGATGCGGTCCGCGAGCGCCCGGATCTCGTCCAGGTCCTCGCTCAGCAACAGGATGGCCATGCCCTCCGCGGCCGCCTGCCGCAGGTACGCATGCACCGTCTCGATTGCGCCCACGTCGAGGCCTCGCGTCGGCTGCGCGACGACGAGTACGAGCGGCTCGGACTGGAACTCCCGCCCGAGCACGAGCTTCTGCAGGTTCCCTCCCGAGAGGTTGCGTACCGGCGTCTCCGGGCTCGGGGTGCGCACGTCGTAGCGGCGGATGAGGCCGACTGCGACGTCGCGCATGCGACGGAGCGCGAGCAGCGGCCCCCGCGAGTAGGGCCAGCGCCGGTACCCCTTGAGCGCGACGTTGCTCGTGACGCTCAGGCTGGGGACGAGGCCGGTGCCGAGCCGGTCCTCCGGAACGAAAGCGACGCCGGCGCGGATCGCGGCTCTCGCGTCACCGGCCGCGAGGCGGCGGCCGCCGACGCTGACGTCGCCGGCTGCGAGGTCCCGGAGGCCGCAGATCGCCTCCGCGAGCTCGCGCTGGCCGTTGCCCGCAACTCCTGCGACGCCGACGATCTCGCCCTCCCGGATCGCGAGAGAGACGTCCCGGACGGCCGTGTCGCCGCGGTCCCCGGGGACGGTCAGGCCCTCGACCTCGAGCACGCGCACGTCCGAGAGCGGTCTCGGGGAATCCACCCGCCGCGCCTCGGCGATCTCGCGCCCCACCATGAGGGCCGCGAGCGAGCGCTGCGTCGCCTCGGCGGCGTCGACCGTCGCGATGGTCCGGCCGCCGCGGAGCACGGTGACCCGGTCGGCGACGGCCTTCACCTCGTGCAGCTTGTGCGAGATGAAGATCACGGTCTTGCCCTCGTCCGCCATCGTGCGCAGCGTCTCGAAGAGGTCGCCGGCCTCCTGCGGGGTGAGGACCGCCGTCGGCTCGTCCATGATCAGGATGCGCGCCTCGCGGTAGAGCGCCTTCAAGATCTCGACCCGCTGCTGCTCCCCGACCGAGAGCTGCCAGATGCGCGCCTGGGGCCGCATGGCGAGCCGGTAGCGGCGGGAGAGCTCCCCGACCCGGCGCTCGACCGCAGGGGGATGGACGAAGAAGCGGCGGCCCTCCCCACGGTGGTCGCCGAGGACGACGTTCTCGGCGACGGTGAACGGCTCGACCAGGCGGAAGTGCTGATGGACCATGCAGATGCCCGCGTCGAGCGCGTCGCGCGGCGAGTGGAAGTGGACCGGCTCGCCGTACAGCTCGATCTCGCCGCCGTCCGGCCGGTAGAGACCCGTGAGGATGTTCGAAAGGGTCGTCTTGCCCGCACCGTTCTCGCCGAGCAGCGCGTGCACCTCGCCCGCCGCGGCCTCGAAGGTCACGCCGTCGTTCGCGAGCACGCCGGGAAACCGCTTCGTGATCCCGGACATGCGCACCGCGGGAGGCGGAGAGGCGCCGGACGCGCCGGCACCTCTCTCGTCGATCGCCTGGATAGGGGGAGCTTCCCCCATGCGCTAGCCGGGCGGTTGGACCGTCGACACCTTTCCGATCACGCCTTTGACGAGCCACTGCATCGTGTAGAGGCTGTCCGCGCCCGAGCTCGGGGGAAGGACGGGCAGGTGCTTGCCCTTGGGCACCATCAGCTTGCCCTTCTGGTCGTAGATCGGGCCCTGGAAGACGTGGAACTTGCCGGCGACGATCGCCTTCTCCTTCGCTTTGATGAGCGCTCGCGTCTTCGCGCTCACCTTCGGCCCGAACGGCGCAAGGCTCGTGAAGCCGTCCTTGATGGAGCCGTAGTAGAACCCCGGCTTCCAGGTGCCGTTGATCGCCGCCTTCACGCGGCGCAGGTAGTACGGGCCCCAGTTGTAGACCGCGGCCGTCAGCCACTGCTTGGGGGCGGACGAGGCGGCATTGGAATCGTAGCCGGCCCACGGGATGCCGTGCTTCTCCGCGTAGACCCCGGTTGCGTCGCTGTCGACGTTCTGGCCGAGGACGTCGACGCCGGACGAGACGAGGTTCGCCGCCGCCGCCGTCTCCTTGGGCGGCGAGTACCAGTTGTTCGTCCACACGATCTTCACCCTCGCCCCGGGATGGGTCGCCTGCGCGCCGAGCGTGAACGCGTTGGTGTGCCGCACGACTTCGGCCGTGCCGAAGGGAACCGTGTAGCCGATGAGCCCCTTCTTGCTCGCGGCCCCCGCGGCCATCCCGGAGAGGTAGATCGTGTCCTCCCCGGCGCCGAAGTACTGCGACTGGTTCTTCTCGATCTGCGTCCCCGTCGCCTCCTCGAAGAGGACGTCGGGGTACTTCTTGTACAGCTGAGCGTTCGCGCCGGCGGAGAAGTTCCCGAACGAGCAGCCGAAGATCATCTTGTAGCCCTGCCGCACGAGCCCCGCGACGACCTGTGGAACCTGCGCGTTCGAGAAGATGTTCTCCTTGTAGGTCGTCTGCACCTTGGACCCGAGCATCTTCTGGACCAACAGCCGGCCACGGTCGTGCGCCTGCGACCAGCCGTGGTCGTTGTGCGGGCCCGGGTAGATCCAGGCCACCTTGAACGGCGCCGCCTCCGACTTCGCCGCGCCGCCTCCCGCCGCGACGAGCGCGGCCGCGACGAGGCCGAGGACGAGCGCCCCCAGTACGTACTTCCTCATGTGCGCCTCCACGTGTCCGGACTGATGACGGCCCGACTATAGGCCAGCGCGGAACCGAGGAATAGGGAACGGCGGCAGGCTTTACGCTTGCGCGGTGGAGACCCTCGGACGCCGGCTCTCGGTCGCGCGCGGGGATGAGCCCGCCGACCTCGTCGTCCGTGGCGGACGCGTTCTCTCGGTCTTCACGAAGGAGTGGCTCGAGACGGACGTCGCCGTGGTCGACGGCTTCGTCGCCGGCCTCGGCGACTACGAGGGCCGTGAGACGCTCGACGCCTCGGGGCGGTTCGTCGTCCCCGGGTTCATCGATGCGCACATGCACCTCGAGTCCACGAAGCTGCTTCCGGACGAGTTCGCGCGGCTCGTCCTGCCGCTCGGCACGACGGCGGTCGTCGCCGATCCGCACGAGCTCGCGAACGTCCTCGGGACCGACGGCGTCCACTGGCTCCTGGATGCCTGCGCCGACGTTCCGCTCGACTTCTACTTCATGGCCTCGTCGACGATCCCGGCCTCGCCCTTCGAGTCTCCCCGTCGGCCGCTGAACGACGGCGACCTCGAGAGCCTGCTCCGGAGGCGGCGCGTGCTCGGGCTCGCGGAGATGATGAACTTCCCGGGCGTCGTCGCCGGCGACGAGTCCGAGCTCCGCAAGCTCGAGCTCGCGGGCCGCGCGCACGTCGACGGCCACGCGCCGGGCCTCCTCGGGAAGCAGCTGAACGCCTACGCGGCGGCCGGCCCGCGCTCGGACCACGAGGCGCTGACGGCCGAGGAGGGCCGCGAGCGGCTGCGCGCGGGGATGTGGCTGCTCGTCCGGGAGGCGTCGATGGCGCGGAACCTGCACGCGCTCCTCCCGCTCGTCGCCGAGCTCGGGACGACGAACGTCGCCTTCTGCACCGACGACCGCGACCCCGAGGACATCGCCGACTCGGGGCACGTCAACGGGATGGTGCGCGAGGCCGTCGCCGCCGGGATCAGCCCCGAGGACGCGGTCGTGCTCGCGTCCTACAACCCCGCGCAGTGGCACCGCCTCTGGCGCCTGGGCGCGATCGCGCCGGGGTACGAGGCCGACCTCCTGCTGCTCCCCGACCTCGTCTCCTTCCAGCCTGACGTCGTGCTCAAGGCGGGGAAGGAGCTGGGCGAGATCACGCGGCCCGAGGTGCCCGAGTGGGTCAAGCACTCGGTCCGCATCCGGCCCGTCTCGAGCGAGGACTTCCGGATCCCGTGGGAGGGCGGCGGCGCGGGGCGGGTGATCGGGCTCGTCCCCGACCAGGTGGTCACGGAGCTCGTGACCCTCGAGCTGACGACCGCCGGCGGCTTCGCCGTCGCCGACGCTGCGGAGGACCTGGTCAAGATCGCGGTCGTCGAGCGCCATCTGGGGACGGGGAGGATCGGGCTCGGGTTCGTGCACGGGTCCGGGCTCCTGCACGGCGCCCTCGCGTCCACCGTCTCGCACGACGCCCACAACATCGTCGTCCTCGGCGTGTCGGACGAGGACATGGCGCTCGCGGTGACGCGGCTCGCCGAGCTCGGGGGCGGGATCGTCGCGGTCGAGGACGGCGCCGTCCAGGCGGAGCTGCCCCTACCTGTCGCCGGCCTGCTCGCGGACGCGCCGCTCGAGGAGGTGATCGCCCGCAGCCTCGCCTGCAACGACGCGGCGCGCGCGCTCGGCTGGTCCGGGGCGACGCCGTTCCTGACGCTCTCCTTCCTCGGCCTCTCGGTCATCCCGAGCCTGAAGATCACGGACCGCGGGCTCGTCGACGTCGACCGCTTCGAGCTCGTCCCGCTGCGCGTTTGAAGCGGCTGTTCGCGAACGGCTGGGTCGTCACGATGGACGACGCCGGCACGGAGCACCGCTCCGGCTGGCTTCTCGTCGACGACGGACGGATCGACGCGGTCGGGTCGGGGGACGAGCCCGAGGCGGCGGAGCGGATCGACCTCGGCGGCGCCGTCGTCACCCCGGGCCTCGTCAACACGCACCACCACCTGTACCAGACGCTCACCCGCGCCAGGGCGCAGGAGGCCGACCTCTTCGCCTGGCTGCGCGAGCTCTACCCCGTCTGGGCGGGCATCGACGCGGAGGCGGAGTACGCGGCCGCGCGGGCCGGCATCGCGGAGCTCGCGCTCTCCGGCTGCACCACCGTGTTCGACCACCACTACGTCTTCCCGCGCGGACGGGAGGGGCTCGTCGAGGCCGAGGTGCAGGCGGCAGGCGAGCTCGGGGTGCGGATCGTCGCCTCGCGTGGCTCGATGGACCTCGGCGTCTCCGACGGCGGCCTCCCTCCGGACGAGCTCGTCGAGGAACTCGACGACGTCCTCGCCGAGACGGAGCGCCTAGCCGGCGCGCTGCACGAGAGCGGCCCCGAAGCCCGGGTGCAGATCGCCGTCGCGCCCTGCTCGCCCTTCTCCGTCACGCGGCGCCTCATGGAGGACTCGGCGGCGCTCGCGCGCGGGCTCGGCCTGCGCCTGCACACGCACCTCGCCGAGACGCGCGAGGAGGAGGCGTACTGCCGCGAGCTGCACGGCTGCACCCCGGTCGAGTACCTGGCCGACCTCGGCTGGCTCGCCGGCGACGTCTGGTGCGCGCACTGCGTCCATCTCTCGGAGGAGAACGTGAAGGAGTTCGGCTCGACGGACACCGGCGTCGCCCACTGCCCGACCTCGAACCTCCGGCTCGGGGCGGGGGTGGCGCCCGTGCGCGAGCTCGTCGAGGCGGGAGCACGCGTCGGGCTCGGGGTCGACGGATCCGCGTCCAACGAACGCAGCGACCTGCTCTTCGAGGCCAGGCAGGCGCTGCTGGTCGCGCGGGGGCGCGGCGGCCCGGGGGCGATGACGGCCCGCGAGGCGCTCCGTCTCGGCACGCAAGGCGGCGCGGACGTCCTCGGCCGGGACGACGTCGGCTCCCTCGAGCCGGGCAAGTGCGCCGACTTCGCCGTCTGGAGGACGGACGTCCTCGAGCTCGGCGGAGCCGAGGATCTCGTCGCCGGGCTCGTCCTGTCCGCCCCCCACCGGGTCGACCGCCTCGTGGTCGGAGGCGACGACGTCGTCCGCGGCGGCGCGCTCGTGCGCGCGGACGAGGCCGACATCGCGCGTGACCAGCGGGCGCAGGCGCGAAGATTCGCCTCGTGATCGTCTCGCTCTCCACGCACGTGCTGGACACGGCCGCCGGTAGGCCGGCGCGCGGGGTGCGGGTCGAGCTGCTGCGCGCGTCGGAGCTCGTCGCGAGCGGCGACACCGACGAGGACGGCCGGATCGCCGACCTCGCACGCGACCTCGAGCCCGGCCGCTATGCACTCGTCTTCCGGCCACCGTCGCCGTTCTTCACCCGCGTCGAGCTCGAGGTCGAGCTCGTCGAGGGCCACTACCACGTCCCGCTCCTCTTCTCGCCCTACGGATGCGCGAGCTACCGCGGAAGCTGACGGTCGAGGAGCTCGCAGAGCTCTTCGAGGGACGGACGCGCCTCGTCGAGCGGCTCGCCGAGCTCGAGGATCCGCTCGACCGGGCCGACGAGGTGCTCGCGAGCCTCGGCGAGGACGAGAAGGTCGAGGCGCTCGGCGCGCACCCGGCGATCGGCGCGCGCGCGCTCTCGCCGCGCTCGGCCGCGGAGCAGGGAAGCGCCGGAGACCCCGCGGTCCTCTCCGAGCTCGCCTACCTGAACCAGGTGTACGAGGAGAAGTTCGGCTTCCGCTTCGTCGTCTTCGTGCACGGGCGCTCGAAGCGCGAGATCCTCGACGTCCTCCGCGAACGGCTGGCGGAAACTCGCGAGGAGGAGCTGGACGCCGGCTGCCGTGAGCTCGTGGCGATCGCGCGCGACCGCTGGGCGTCGGGCGCCTCCGGCTCGTGACGCCCCTCGCGCTCGACCCCTACCTGCGGGACTGGCTCGACCTCGGGCTGCGCATGCTGCACGTGATCGCGGCGATCGCGTGGATCGGCACCTCGTTCTACTTCGTCCTCCTCGACCAGTCGCTGCGGCCGCCGAAGCGGCCCGAGGACGCCGCCGCCGGCGTCGGCGGGGAGCTCTGGGAGGTGCACGGCGGCGGCTTCTACCACGTGCAGAAGTACCGGGTCGCTCCGGCGACGCTGCCCGACCACCTCGCCTGGTTCAAGTGGGAGGCGTACACGACGTGGCTCTCCGGCTTCGGGCTGCTCGTCGTCCTCTACTACCTCGACGCGCACTCGACGCTGATCGACCCCACGATCGCGGATCTCACGACCGGGGAGGCGGTCGCCATCAGCGTCGGGCTGCTCGTGGTCGCGTGGCTCGTGTACGACGGCCTCTTCCGTGTCCTCGGGCAGCGGGAGCTCGTCTTCGCCGGGTGCCTGCTCGCGCTCACGACGCTCGCCGCGTGGGGGACGAGTCAGCTCTTCGCGCCGCGCGCCGCCGCGCTCCAGGTCGGCGCGATGCTCGGGACGATCATGGCCGCGAACGTCTTCTTCTCGATCATCCCCGCCCACTGGGAGCTCATCCACGCGAAGGAGGCCGGACGCGACCCCGACCCGGCCCCGGCGCTCGCAGCGAAGCAGCGCTCCGTGCACAACAACTATCTCACGCTCCCCGTGCTGCTCACGATGCTCGCGGGGCACTTCGCGTTCGTCTACACCACGGGCCACGCCTGGCTCGTGCTCGTCGCCCTCATGTTGCTGGGCGTGTGGGTACGGCTCTTCTTCAACCTGCGCCACGCGGGCCGCACGCACTGGTGGATGCCCGCGGTAGGAGCGCTCGCGGCCGTCGGCCTGGCGGTCGCCGTCAGGCCGGACGACGAGTCGGCTGCTCCCGGGACGGGCGACGTTGCGGCGGGCCGCAACGTCTTCCTGAGTGCGGGCTGCGCCGCCTGCCACACACTCGCCGACGCGCGGTCGAACGGGACGGTCGGGCCGAACCTCGACTCGGCCAGGCCCTCCGCCGACCTCGTGCGCCAGCGCGTGGAGAACGGCCTCGGGCCGATGCCGTCCTTCCGCGGGAAGCTGAGCCGGACCCAGATCGACGCGGTCGCGGCCTATGTCTCGTCGGTGGCCGGGAAGTAGGATCGCGGGCCGTGCTCGCGATCACCGCCGGCGGATTCGAGCTCCGCGCCCGCCTCGAGGAGGAGGCCGCGCCGGCGACCGTCGCCGCGTTCCGCCGGATGCTCCCACTCGACTCGCGGATCATCCACGTGCGCTGGAGCGGCGAGGGCGGGTGGATCCCGATGGGCGACCTCGACGTCGGGATCGGCCCCGAGAACGCGACGCGCTATCCGAGCCCCGGCGAGCTGATCTTCTATCCCGGCGGCGTCAGCGAGACCGAGCTGCTGCTCGCGTACGGCTACGTCGCGTTCGCGAGCAAGGCGGGCGCGCTCGCCGGGAACCACTTCGCGACCCTCGTCGAGGGCGCCGAGGATCTGCGTGAGCTCGGGCGACGCATGCTCTGGGAAGGCGCCCAGGACATCGCCTTCCGGGAGGTCTGATGGAACAACGCGTCAGCCTCGTCACGCTCGGCGTCCGCGACCTCGCCCGCGCCCGCCGCTTCTACGAGGCGCTCGGGTGGAACACGGGCGCCGGGCCGGACGACGAGGTCGTCTTCTTCCAGGCAGGCGGCCTGATCGTCGCGCTCTGGGACAGACGCAGCCTGGCCGAGGACTCGACGGTCGAGGACGGGGGCGGCTGGGGAGGCATCACGCTCGCCTACAACACCCGCTCGCCGGAGGAGGTCGACGCCGTGCTCGCGGAGGCCGAGCGCGCAGGCGCGACGATCGGGAGGCCGGGAGCGGAGACGTTCTGGGGCGGCTACTCAGGGGTGTTCGTCGACCCCGAGGGGCACGCCTGGGAGGTTGCCCACAATCCGCACTGGACGATCGCCGAAGACGGCTCGACGCGGCTCAACCCGTAAGCCGCTCGAGCGCCCCGGTCAGGACCTCCCTCCCGAGCTCGACGTCCTCGGGGCTCGACAGCTCGTCGGGGGAGTGGCTGACGCCGCCGTTCAGGCTGCGGACGAAGAGCATCCCCGCCTTCACGCCTGCTGCCGCGAGGATGCCCGCGTCGTGCCCGGCGCCCGAAGCGAGCTCGACGAGTGGCAGCGACCGCGCCTCGAGCTCTGCTCGCAGCGCGGCGCGGCACTCCTCGCTCATCGCGACCGGGGCGGTGCGCTGGGCGGGCTCGAAGCCGATGGCGGCCACGAGCCGGTCGAGGAGCTCATCGCTCGGCGCCCTCGCGTCCACGGAGAGGCGCGCTCGGCCGGGGACGACGTTGATCCCGCCCGGCTCCACCTCCAGCCGGCCCACCGTCGCGACGGCCCCCTCGAGCGAGCGTGCGGCATCCCGGATGCGCAGCACCGCCTCCGCCGCAGAGACCAGCGCGTCGTCGCGCCCCGCCATCGGCGTCGTCCCCGCGTGCCCGGCGAGCCCCTCGCAGACGAGCTCGCCGCGGACGTAGCCGACGATGCCCGTGACGACGCCGAGCGGCGCGCCCGCGTCGGCGAGAACCGGCCCCTGCTCGACGTGCAGCTCGAGGAAGGCCGTGGGAAGTCCGTCGCCCCGAGCGACGAGCGCGCGGCTCCCGACGCAGCCCACCTCTTCGCCGCGGAAGACGACGAGGGCGCCCCGGCCGACGCGCTCGACCGCCTCGATCCCGGCGACGACGCCGAGCGCGCCGTCGAAGCGGCCACCCTGAGGCACGGTGTCGAGATGCGAGCCGACCCAGACGTCGTCGCGGGTGCGAGAACGCCCGACGAGGTTGCCGCTCGCGTCCACTTCGGCCTCGAGCCCTGCCTCCGCCATCCAGCGGGCTGCCAGCTCGTGGGCCTCGTCCTCCTCCGAGCTCCCGTGCAGGCGGTTCGCCCCCGGCCCGCCGCCGATCGCGTACAGCTGCTCGAGCCGCTCGAAGATCCGCATGCCGCGCAGCGTAGGCGCGCCCGGGGTCAGATCGCGTCTAGCCCGTGGCGGCTCCACGACCACGGCCACTCGTCCGTCCGCGCGCAGAGCCCCGCCTTGACCGGGTTCAGCAGCACGTAGGCACAGACA
>JBKPTS010000092.1:0-10784 GCA_046735575.1 Actinomycetota bacterium | reverse complement strand
GTGCGGACGATCGTGGCAGAGCTACGGAAGGTCGCGAGCGAGCCGCTTCCCGCCGACGAGCTCGAGAAAGCGCGTGGGTACTCGAAGGGCCGCTTCGTGCTCCGGCTCGAGAGCCCGCAGGGCCTCATCCAGTTCGGGCTCCGCCGGGAGCTCCTCGAGCACGAGCTGGAAGAGCCCGACGACGTCCTCCGCGCCCTCGACGCCGTCACCGCCGACGACGTTCGGCGGATCGCCAAGGACCTGCTCGAAGACACGCAGCTCTACCTCGCGGTGGTCGGCCCGTTCGACGATCCCGCGCGCTTCGAGAAGCTCATAGCGGCGTGACCGACGAGCGTCGCCTGCTCGCGCGCACCGCCGAGCTCGCCGCGGACTTCCTGGAGTCGCTCGAGGCCCGGCCCGTGGGCGTGCAGACGGGCGTCGAGGAGCTGCGCTCGGCGCTCGCGCAGCCGCTTCCCGCGGGGCCGGTGGCTCCCGAGGTCGTGGTCGAGGAGCTCGCCTCGGCCGCCGAGCCCGGCGTCGTCGGGATCCCGGGCGGCCGCTACTTCGGCTTCGTCATCGGCGGCTCGGTGCCTGCCGCGCTCGCCGCGGACTGGCTGGCCTCCACCTGGGACCAGAACGCGGGGCTCTACGCCTGCGGGCCCTCCGCAGCCGTCGTCGAGGAAGTCGTGGGCGAGTGGCTGAAGGAGCTGCTCGGAATCCCGGCGCGCGCCTCGTTCGCGCTCGCCACCGGCTGCCAGATGGCGCACGCGACGTGTCTCGCCGCAGCCCGGAACGCCGTGCTCGCCGACGCGGGCTGGAACGTCGAGGAGCACGGCCTCGCGGGAGCGCCGCCGATCCGCGTGCTCGCCGGCGCGAAGCGCCACGTGACCATCGACCGTGCGCTTCGGCTCCTGGGCCTCGGCAGCGGGTCGCTGACCCCGATCGCGGTCGACGGCCAGGGGAGGATGCGCGTGGACGAGCTCCGCGCAGCTCTCGCAGGACCCGCCGGCCCGACGATCGTCTGCGCGCAGCTCGGGGAGGTCAACACCGGCTCCTGCGACCCGCTGGGCGAGATCGCCGAGGCACTCAAGGGCACGGGCGCGTGGCTGCACGTCGACGGAGCGTTCGGGCTCTGGGCCGCGGCGAGCGGGACGCACCGGCACCTGGTGGCCGGGCACGAGCGCGCGGACTCCTGGACGACCGACGCGCACAAATGGCTCAACGTCCCCTACGACTGCGGGCTCGCCTTCGTCGCGCGCCCCGAGCCGCACCGAGCCGCGATGTCGGTCCGGGCGGAGTACCTCGTCCAGGATCCGGGCGCCGCCCGAGACGAGGTGGACTGGACGCCGGAGTTCTCGCGCCGCGCGCGCGGCTTCGCCGTCTACGCCGCGCTGCGCTCGCTCGGCCGGAGCGGAGTGGCCGACCTCGTCGAGCGCTGCTGCGGTCACGCGCGGCGCTTCGCGGCGGAGCTCGCCGAGCTTCCCGGCTGCGAGATCGTGAACGAGGTCGTCCTGAACCAGGTCCTGCTGCGCTTCGAGGACGACGAGACGACGAGCGCCGTCCTGCGCGGCGTGCAGGAGAGCGGCGAGGCGTGGATGAGCGGGACGACGTGGGACGGCCGCGCGTCGATCCGGATCTCGGTCTCGAACTGGCGCACGAGCGACGAGGACGTGACGCGTACCCTGGCGGCGTTCGCACGTGCGCTCGACGCGACGCGCGCGGCGGCCGTCTAGCTCCGGACGGGATCGAGGTCGTACGGAAAGTCGGTGAGGACCTCGTGGCCGTCCTCGGTCACGAGGACGAGATCCTCGAGTCGCACGCCGCCGACGCCGTGCCGGTAGAGCCCGGGCTCGATCGTGACCACGTCGCCCGCGACGAGCTCGTCCCCGGTGCGGCCGAGGCCCGGGGCCTCGTGCACCGCGAGCCCGACCCCGTGGCCCGTGCCGTGGTAGAAGCCGTCCTCCAGCACCTCCCCCTCCGCCTTGTGCAGCTGCGTCGGGAAGCCGTGCTCGTGGAAGAAGTCGCAGACGAGCCGGTGGACGTCCTCGCCGTCGACCCCGGGGCGGACCTCCGCGACCGCGAGGTCGAGCGCCTCCTTCACGAGGCTCTGGTAGCGAGGGATCTCCTCTGGCGGCTCGCCGACGGCGAAGACGCGGGTCATGTCCGCGTAGCACGCCGACTCGCGGTCGATCGGGAAGAGATCGAGGAGAACGACGTCGTCGGCCGCGATCTCCCCCGAGCCCATGTCGTGACCCACCGCGGTCTGTGCCCCGTGCGAGACGATCGACTCGTCCGCCGACGCGCCGTGCTCGACGAAGGCTGCGTCGACGCGGCGCTTGAGGAGCTCGCAGGTCAGCGTCTCGCCCTCGAAGGAGAGGCTGCCGTCCCGAGGCTGGGCGCTCGCGAGGACGTCGCGCACGGCCGACATCGCGGCCTCGGCGGCGCGCTGCGCCCGGCGGATGCCCGCGAGCTCGTGCTCGGTCTTCACCCGCCGACGTGCCCGGAAGTGCTCCGGGTCCGGGGTCAGCTCGACGCCCGCGCCGCGGAGATGGTCGGCGATCCCCGTCGGAAAGCGCTCAGGGACGATCGCGCTCTCGAGACCGATCTCCCGGCACGCGCGCAGGTAGATCTCGCGCGAGATCTCGTGGGGTCGGAGCCCACGGTCGAGCAACTCGTCGACCCCGAGCTCCTCCCAGGCGAGCACGCCGATGCCGAGCCCGAGCTCCTCGATCCGCCCCTTCTCGAAGGACACGGTCGCCGCGAAGCGCTTTCCGCCGGCCTCCGCGTAGAGGAACGGGTCCGGGATGACGAGCGGCACCTCGTGCCGCATCTCCGGCGAGCTTCGCGTGTCCGCGACGATCAGGACGCCGTCCATCGCGGGCGATCGTACCCGGGGCCTGAGCCTCCACCCCGTATGTAGAGTCAGCCGACGTGGCGGACGACCTGCGCGCTCTACGCGAGCGGCTCAACGAGATCTTCGATCTGCAGCGGGCGGGGGCGGTGCTCGCCTGGGACCAGCGCGTCACGATGCCGCACGGCGGCGGGCCGGCGAGGGCGGAGGTGCTCGCGACCGTCGGGAGGCTCTCGCACGAGAAGTTCGTCGACGAGGAGATCGGCGCTCTCCTGGAGCGGCTCCGCCCGGTCGAGGAGTCGCTCGAGTACGAGTCCGACGACGCGAGCCTGATCCGCGTCACGCGCCGCGACTGGGAGAAGGCGCGCCGCGTCCCCGCCGAGCTCAGGGCCGAGATCGTCCGCGCGGCCGCCCTGGCGCACGAGGTCTGGGTCGAGGCGCGGGCGAACGACGACTTCGCAAGCTTCCTGCCCGCGCTCGAGAAGAACCTCGAGCTGAAGCGCCGCTACATCGAGTGCTTCGAGTGGGACGACTCGCCGTACACGCCCCTCCTCGACGACTTCGAGCCGTTCATGACGACCACCGAGGTCGCGGAGATCTTCGACACGGTCCGCCCTGTCCTCTCCGAGCTCGTCAAGCAGGCGCCCGAGATCGACGCGTCCTTCTTCGACGTCAACTTCCCGGTCGCTCGCCAGCGCGAGCTCGCGGAGCGCATGATCGAGACGGTCGGCTTCGAGCGCGGCTCGTGGCGGCTCGACCCCACGGTCCATCCTTTCTGCACCTCGTTCTCGAACCGCGACGTCCGGCTCACGACGCGCTACCTCGACCAGGGCCTCGACTCCATCTGGTCGACGCTGCACGAGTCGGGCCACGGCCTGTACGCGCACGGGATCCCTCCCGCGCTCGAGCGGACGCCGCTCGCGTTCTCGCCCTCCCTCGGCCTGAACGAGTCGCAGAGCCGCACGTGGGAGAACCTCGTCGGCCGCAGCCGTCCGTTCTGGGAGTACTGGTACGAGCCGCTGCAGGCGACGTTCCCCGAGCAGCTCGGCGACGTCGGGCTCGACGCGTTCCTCGCCGCGATCAACCGCGCGGAACCGGGCCTCATTCGCGTCGAGGCGGACGAGACGACGTACAGCCTGCACATCATCCTCCGCTTCGACCTCGAGCGGCAGCTGTTCGAGGGGAAGCTCGAGCCCGGGGACCTGCCGGAGGCGTGGAACGCGGCGATGCTCGAGTACCTCGGCGTCGAGGTCCCCGACGACACCCGCGGCGTGCTCCAGGACACGCACTGGTCGGGCGGCTCGTTCGGCTACTTCCCGACCTACGCGCTCGGCAACGTCATCTCGCTGCAGCTGTGGTCGGTGGTGCGCGAGGCACTGCCGGACCTCGACGACCAGATGCGCACCGGTGAGCTGACGACGCTGTCGGGCTGGCTCACCGAGAACCTCTACTCGCTCGGACGCAAGTTCACGCCGAAGGAGACGATCGAGCGACTCACCGGGTCGCCCGAGATCGACCCGCAGCCGTACCTCGCGTACCTGCGCGACAAGGTCTCCGCCCTCGCAGCCTAGCCCCGCCGTGGAGGTCGTCGTCAACGGCGAGCCGCACACGCTCGAGGTCGAGCCGAGAACGCTCCTCGTCCACGCGCTGCGCGACGGGCTCGGGCTCACCGGCACGCACATCGGCTGCGACACGAGCCAGTGCGGCGCCTGCACCGTCCTGCTCGACGGCCGCGCGGTGAAGAGCTGCACGGTGCTCGCTCGCCAGGTCGAGGGCGCCGAGGTGACGACGATCGAGGGTCTCGCCCGGAACGGCGAGCTGCACCCGGTCCAGCGGGCGTTCGTCGAGCACCACGGGCTCCAGTGCGGCTTCTGCACGCCGGGGATGATCCTGACCGCCGTCGATCTCCTCGAGCGCGAGACGAGCCCGGACGAGCGGACGATCCGGCGCTCGCTGCGCGGCAACCTCTGCCGCTGCACCGGGTACCACGGAATCGTGGAGGCGATCAAGGCCGTCGCGAGCGAGGGGCGCGCGGGGTGATCCCGGCCGAGGTCGAGTACGTCCGCCCCGGCTCGGTCGACGAGGCGCTCGCCGCGCTTGCGGAGCCGGAGGCGAAGGCGCTCGCCGGCGGCCAGTCGCTCGTGTCGGTGCTGAAGCTGCGGCTCGTGCGCCCGAGGCTGCTCGTCGACATCGGCGGGCTCGCGCTGCGCGGCGTCGACGAGCTCGACGGAGCGCTCCACATCGGCGCCCTGACGGTCTGGCGCGACCTCGAGGATGCGCCCGTCCTGCGACGTCCCGCCCTGGCGGCGCTCGCCGACTGCGCAGCGGGCGTGGGCGACCTCCAGGTGCGGAACCGGGGCACGGTCGGAGGGAACCTGGCCCACGCGGACCCGGCCTCCGACCTCCCGGCGGTCCTGCTCGCGCTCGACGCGAGCATCGTGCTCCGCTCGGCGCGTGGAGAGCGGGCCGTTCCGGCGAAGGACTTCCTCCTCGGCCCCTTCCTGACCGCCCTCTCCCCGGACGAGCTGCTCACCGAGATCGTCGTGCCGGCTCCACCGCCGGGGTCGGGCTCCGCGTACGAGTCGGTCGAGCATCCTGCGTCCGGCTTCGCCCTCGCCGGCGCCGCGGCGCTCGTGCGAGCCGACGGAGAGCGGTCCGTCGCCGTGACCGGGATCTCGGGCCAGGCGGTCCGCCTCGAGCCGGCCGCCGATCCCGAGGCGGCGCTCGCCGCAGCGGACGTCTTCGGCGACCACTTCGCGTCCGAGGAGTACCGGCGCCAGCTCGCAGCGGTCGTCGCCCGTCGCGCGCTCGCGCGGGCGGAGGAACGGCACGAGGAGGACGAGCGGTGGCGGGCGTGATCGGCGTTCCCCGCCCGAGGACGGATTCACCCGAGAAGGTGACCGGCGCGACCCGCTACGCGGGCGACGACGCCCTGCCGGGCCTTCTGCACGCGCGCCTCGTGCTCTCGACGGAGGCCCACGCACGCATCACCGGCATCGACAGGGAAGCGGCGCTCGCCGTTCCGGGGGTCGTCGCGGTGCTCACGGCGGAGGATCTTCCCGTCGTCGCGACCGGCGCCGCGAGGACGTTCGAGCCGCTCGCGCGGCGTGAGGTCGTCTTCGCGGGGCAGCCCGTCGCGCTCGTCGTCGCCGAGAGCGAGACTGCCGCCGAGGACGCCGCGGAGCTCGCCCTGGTCGAGTACGAGCCGCTCGACCCCGTGCTCGACCTCGACGCGGCGATGCAGCCCGGCGCGCCGCTCGCCCGCGAGGCGTCCGACGACGAGGGCTCCGGGATGGAGTCGGTGCACGCGGCGGTCGGCGGCGGCGAGGAGGTGCTGCCGGAGGAAGAGCTCTCGGGCAACGTCCTGCGGCGCTCCTACCGCGAGAACGGCGATCTCGAGGCCGCGCTCGAGTCCAGCGACGTCATCGTGTCGGGACGGTTCGAGACCTCGTGGGTGCACCAGGGATACATCGAGCCGCAAACTGCGACGGCCTGGATCGAGCCGGGCGACGTCCTCGCGATCTCGTCCAGCACGCAGGGCGCGTTCATGACGCGCAACGAGCTCGCCGAGCTCTTCGACCTCTCGCTCGACAAGGTGCGCGTGCGGGCGGCCCCGCTCGGCGGGGCGTTCGGAGGCAAGCTCATGCTCGTGGAGCCGCTCGCGGCCGGGGCCGCGCTCGCGCTCCGCCGGCCGGTGCGGCTCGTGCTGACACGGAGCGAGGACTTCCAGGCGACGAACCCGGCGCCGGCGGCGATCTTCGAGCTGCGGGTCGGCGCCCGCCGGAGCGGCGAGCTGGCCGCCCTCGAGGCGCGCATCGTGTGCGACCGCGGCTCGACGGCCGACTGGGGCCTCGAGGACATCTCGTCGACGCTCGTCGGCGGGCCCTACCGCTGGCCCGCGTTCGCGATCCGTAGCTACGGCGTGCAGACCAACCGCGTCACGTTCGGCGCCTACCGGGGGCCGGGCGCCCCGCCCGCCGCCTTCGCCCTCGAGTCCCTCCTCGACGAGCTCGCGGGGCGACTCGAGCTCGATCCGATCGAGCTCCGGCTCCGGAACGTGGTCGTCGAGGGCGATGTCGGCGTGGGCGGGCGCGAGTTCGCGGTCATCGGCGCGAAGGAGTGCCTCGAGCGGGTGCGCGAGCATCCGATCTGGGAGGAGCGGGGCTCGCTGCCCGAGGACGAGGGCGTCGGAGTGGCTCTCGGCTACTGGCCGGGGGGGAACGAGCCCGCCTCCGCGGCCTGCCGGCTCGACCCGGACGGCCGCCTGACGGTCGTGACCGCCGTCGCGGACATGACGGGGACCGAGTCCACGTTCGGCGCGATCGCCGCGGAGGTGCTCGGGGTGCCCGTCGACGGCGTTCGCGTCGTCGCGGCGGACACTGCCTCGGCGCCCTTCGCGGGCGTCAGCGGCGGCAGCAAGGTCACGTACACGGTCGGGCGGGCGGTGCAGCGGGCGGTCGAGGACGCTCGGGAGCGCATCCTCGCGGTGGCCTCGGAAGAGCTCGAGATCGCCCCCTCGGACCTCGAGATCGTCGACGGCGCCGTCCGTGCCGTCGGCGCTCGCGATCGCTCGCTCACCCTGGCAGAGATCGCGCAGAAGGCGCTCGCGTGGGGCGGCCGCTACGAGCCCATCGCCGGCCAGGGCGGCGTCGCGCAGCCGGCGAGCGCTCCCGCTTCGGCGGCCCACCTCGTCCATGTGCGCGTCGACCGCGACACGGGCGAGGTGGAGATTCTCCGCTATGCGCTCGCGCAGGACGTGGGCCGAGCGCTGAACCCCGCGCTCGTCGAGGGCCAGATGCGGGGGGGAGCGGCGCAGGCGATCGGCTGGGCGCTGTACGAGGAGCTTCGCCACGACGAGCACGGACAGCTTCTGAGCGGCTCCTTCCTCGAATACGCGATCCCGACGGCCGAGCGTGTGCCCGAGATCGACACGCTCATCGTCGAGGTGCCCGCTCCGAACGGGCCGTTCGGCGCGAAGGGTGTCGGCGAGGCACCCGTCGTGGCAGGCCCTGCGGCGATCGCGAACGCCGTCTCCGCAGCCACCGGCGTCCGCCCCCGGAGGCTCCCGATCACCGCGCCCCGCCTGTGGGCGCTCCTGCGGAAAAACGCGGACGGCGGACAGCCCGCGCGCCGTAAGCTCAGCTCGTGACGCATCTCGAACGCGCGCAGTCGATCGTCGAGGAGTTCGACGGGCTTCTCCGGGACGAGCTTCCGAGCGACGTCTACCTCTTCGACGCGCACACGCACCTCGGCGACGACATCGACGGGATGCAGGGTCGAGCGGAGCAGCTCGGCGAGATCATGGACCGCTACGGCTTCGCGCGCGCGAACGTCTTCTGCCTCGACGAGCCCGACCCCGGTCCCGCGTTCAGCGCGGCGAACGACCGAACCCTCGCGTGCGCGGAAAGCTCCGACGGACGGTTCATCCCCTTCGTCCGCCTCGATCTCACCCAGGCTCCGCTGGAGGAGGCGAAACGGGCGCTCGACCGTGGCGCGCGCGGGATCAAGCTGCACCCCCGGGCGCAGCGGTTCTCGGTGAGCGACGAGCGGCTCGCGCCGATCTTCGCGCTCGCCGTCGAGCGGAGGGTGCCGATCCTCATCCACGGCGGTCGCGGGCTTCCTCCGATCGCCGAGCACCTCGAGAAGCTCGTGCGCCGCTGCGAGGGTGTCCGCCTCATCATCGCCCACGCGGGAATCGCCGACATGGCCGGGCTGGCAGGACGTCTCGGGGGCATCCCGGGCGTCTACTTCGACACCTCGGTCTGGAGCGCCGTCGATCTCCTCGATCTCTACCGGCAGGTCGCTCCCGAGCAGATCGTCTATGCCTCGGACTATCCGTACGGGCGACAGCCGAACTCGCTCCTCGCGTCGGTGAGGACCGCCCGCCTCGCGGGCTTCGACGACCGGCAGCTACGGCTCATGCTCGGCGAGAGCGCCCGCCGCATCGCGGAGAACGAGGAGCCTGAGCCCTTGTCCGTCCCGCGCGGCCAGGGAACGCTCGTCCAGCCGCTGACGTTCGCGCGGATCCACCACTACATCTCGATGGCGACCCCGATGCTCTGGCTCCGCCAGAAGGACGGCGTCGGCGCGCTCGGGCTAGCCCTCAACGCGGCGCACGAGCGGAACGGCTACGAGCAGGAGTCCGAGCGCGTACGAGAGCTCCTCGCCACCGCGAGCGAGCTCTGGCAGGAGGGAGGCGAACTCGAGGAGGTCGACGACCGTACCCGCGCCTACCGCAGCGCGATCCAGCTCGTCCACCTCGCCGACCTGATCACCGTCACCGCGGGCGCGTAGGACGACGGGCAGGGGCGCTGCCGCGGGCTGCGCCAGAATGTCCGCGTGCTCTACGAGCCGGAGGCGGAGACGCTTGCGCCGGAGCGGCTCCGAGATCTGCAGGTCGAACGGCTCGCGTCGCTCGTGAGCTACGTCAGAACGCGCGTCCCGCTCTACCGGGAGCGGCTCGCGGACGTGGAGCCGGGCGACCTCACGTCACCCGAGGACCTCCGGCAGCTTCCCTTCACCCGCAAGGACGACCTCCGCGACTCGTATCGCTTCGGGATGCTCGCGGTCGGGCGCGACGAGCTCGCCCGGATCCACGCCTCCTCCGGCACGACGGGCAAGCTCAACGTCGTCAGCTACACGGCCTCCGACCTCGAGCTCTTCGCGCGCGTGAACGCGCGCTGCCTGGCGATGGCGGGCGCGGAGCCCGGGATGACCCTGCACAACGCGTACGGGTACGGCCTCTTCACCGGAGGGCTCGGACTGCACGGCGGCGGCGAGCTCCTGGGAATGGCGGTCGTGCCGGTATCGGGCGGCCTCACCGAACGTCAGCTGATGCTGATCGAGGACCTCCGCCCCGACGTGATCGCGTGTACGCCGAGCTACGCGCTCACGCTCGCGCAGGCGTTCGCGGAGCGCGGCGTGGAGCCCGCCGCGATCAGCCTCTGCTTCGCCGTCCTCGGCGCGGAGCCGTGGACGGACGAGATGCGCGGGGAGATCGACGTGGGCCTCGGGGTCTCGAGCACCAACATCTACGGGCTCTCCGAGGTGATCGGCCCGGGCGTCTCGTGCGAGTGCATCGAGTCGCGCGACGGGATGCACGTGAACGAGGACCACTTCTTCCCGGAGGTCGTCGATCCGGAGACCGGGGAGGCGGTCGGCGACGGTGAGCACGGGGTTCTCGTCTTCACGACGCTCACGAAGCAGGCTCTGCCGCTGATCCGCTACTGGACCGGCGACATCACGAGCCTCGAGCGGACGCCGTGCGCGTGCGGCCGCACGCTCGAGCGCATGGCGCGGATCCGGGGTCGTGCCGACGACATGCTGGTCATCCGAGGCGTCAACGTCTACCCCACGCAGGTCGAGGCGGCGCTCCTGCAGCTGCGGGAGCTGACTCCGAACTACCGGATCGTCGTCACCCGGTCGCGTACGTTGGACGAAGCCGAGGTCGAGGTGGAGGTCGCCCCTGGGCTCGTCGTCGACGAGGGCCTGCGCAGCCGGGCCGAGCGCGCTCTGCGTGAGACGATCGGCTGCTCGATCGCGGTCGCGTTGCAGCCGCCGGGGACGCTTCCGCGCTCGGAGGGCGGCAAGCTGCAGCGGGTTCTCGACCGTCGCTAGCGTGTCGACGATGGCGGGCGGGACGGCAACACCGGAGGAGCTCGCGGCGCTCGTCCGCAGGGCCGAAGAGGCTGCCTCCGCGCTCATTCGCGGCGACATTCGCGGCTACCTCGAGCGGATCGTGCACGCCGACGACTACACCCTCATGTCGCCCTACGGCGGAGACACCGTGCGCGGGTTCGACGACTCGGACCCGGCCGTCGAGGAGCTGGCGCGGTTCTTCCAGGCCGGTGAGGCGACGGTCGAGGTCGTGGAGACCTACGCGTCCGGCGACCTCGTCGTGCTCGTCGTGGTCGAGCGCCAGCACGGGGAGATCGGAGGCCTGCCGGAGCAGGAC
>JBKPTS010000091.1:0-5925 GCA_046735575.1 Actinomycetota bacterium | reverse complement strand
GCACACAACCCTCCATCCGTTCCAGGTACCGGCGAGCGAAGTGCCGGGCCGCCAGCCGATGTTCCAGCGCGGGCGTCTCGACCACCTCGCGCTGAATGCGGAGAGCAAGGAGGCGTTCCTCGAGATCCGCCGCCGCCTGATCGCAGAGGGTGCCCACGCCACGGAGGACGGCCTGGTCACGGACATGGGCGGCGGGGTGTGGAGCATCAGCTTCCACGACCCCGACGGCATGTGGGGCGAGGTCATGTGGATGCCTCCCGGCGCCGGCTTCGAGGACATCAAGCGCCCGCCCGAGTGGGAGATGATCGACCCGGGCTAGCGGAGGTCCTTGTTCGCCTCCATGTCGAACCACATGGCGAAGAGCGTCAGCTGGAGACCGGCGATGAGCAGTACCGCGACGAGCACGATCGTGGCCGGGGTGATCGCGTTCCCGGCGATACGCAGCCCGACCTCGATCAGCCCGAGCACGACCCCGACGAGCGTCATCAGCGTGCCGAATGCGTAGAAGAACACGAGCGGATGGAAGTCGCGGATCACGTACTTCTGCGCCATCCGCCACCAGAAGCCCTTGAAGAGCAGCCACGAGATCCGCGGCACGACCGAGCGCAGACGGATTCCGGAGTCCTCTCCCACGTCGTAGATCGGGCGCGAGGGGACGTCGCGCACGCGCGCGTTCTGGACGTTCAGGTGGACGAGCATGTCGTTCGGGAAGCCATAGCGCGGGTAGAGGCGCGGGAGGTCGAGGCGGCGCAGGGCGCCGAGCGAGATCGCCGTGTAGCCCGCTTGCGAGTCGGCGACGTGCCAGTAGCCGGAGGCGATCTTCGTGAGCAGCGAGAGCATCGCGTTGCCGAAGAACCGCGTGCGCGGGATCACCGTCCATGCCTCTCCGGACGAGAGCCGGTTCGCCTTCGCGTACTCGACCTCCCCCCGCGCGACGGGCTCGACGATGGCGGCGAGCTCCGCGGGGTCCATCTGGTTGTCGGCGGCCATGACGCAGGTGACGTCCACGGCGTCCTCGAGCGCGCGCCGGTAGCCGGCGGCGATCGCGGCCCCCACTCCGAGGTTCCGCTCGTGCCGGATGAGCTCGACGCGCGCGTCGCCCGACGTCGCCGCCGCCTGCGCCGTGCCGTCCGTGGAGGCGTCGTCGACCACGTAGATGCGGTCGACGAGCTCAGGGATCCCGCGCAGCGTCTCCGCGACGAGGCCCTCCTCGTCGTACGCCGGGACGACGACCGCGACTCGCTTGCCATCGAGCACGGTCAGGCGGTCGCGGCGTCTGCGCGAGTCCGTCGGCGCGCGGCGATCGGCTCGACCGCGAGCGCGGCGACCGCGCCGATCAGCAAGCCGATGATCCCGCCGACGAGGAGCGCCGTGCGGTTCGAGCGCGCGCTCGAGCGGACGCCCGTCGCCGGCTGCACGATGCGGCTTTCCTCGACGTTTCGGGCCAGGTTCAACAGCTGCTGCGAGTCGTACAGCTGCGTTTGCAGGTCGCTCCGCCGTGCGTCCGCCGTCGTGATGACCGAGTTCAGGTTCGCGCTCAGCAGAAGGCGCGTCTCGAGCGACAGCGACTTGTCGTTCACGATCGCCGTCTGCTGCCCCTGCGCGTTCTGGATGCGCGTGTCGATCGCGTTCAGCTGATCCTGCGCGACCTTCGCCTGCTGCTCGAGATTCCTGATCTTGTCCGTGACGAAGACGGAGACGACCCGCACGACCTCGTTCGCGAGGGCGTCGGCCGCCTTGGCAGCCTTCGCGGGCCCGCCGGCCTTGACCCCGATCTCGACGAGCGGGGTCGTCGTCTTCGTCTGGCCGGGCGCGACCACCTGCTTGACCGAGACCGACGAGCGAAGGCGGGACACCGGCACGCCGCTCACCCGCGCGGCGCGCTTCAACGCCGTCTCGGAGTGGGCCACCTTGTTCACCGTGTTCGGATTGGTTGCGAGGCTCGTGATCTGCCCGCCTCCGAGCGGGGCGAACGGCTGGCCGAGGTACACGAGCGCCTTCGCCTGCCACACGTGGCCGCCCGACAGCGCGAGCAGCAGCCCGATGATCGCTCCCACGACGAGTCCGAGCACCGGAAGCCACCAGCGAGCCTTGAGCCGGCCCCACGCAGAGGCGAGATCGACCTCCTGCTCGCCCTCGACATCGGGGGGCGGCTGGCGAGCGGGACGGGCGCTCATCGCGCGGCGACCCTATCAGCGGCCCGTTGCCACTGGGCTCGCAGCCCTTCCTCGAACGGCGTGCTCGCCTGCCAGCCGAGCTCCCGGCGGATCCGCGAGGTGTCGGCCGCCGTTCGCAGCACGTCGCCCTCCACGCGCGGAGCGCGGATCACCTCGAGCGGCCGCCCGGCGACGCGCTCGAGCGTCTCGATCGCCTGGAGCATCGAGACCTCGACTCCGCCTCCGACGTTGTAGACGGCGCCCGCGGGCGCGCGCTCCATGGCGAGCACCGTCGCCTCGACGACGTCCTCGACGTACGTGAAGCTCCGCGACTGCGTCCCATCGCCGAAGAGCTCGAAGGGCCGGCCCTCCGCGAGGACGGCGGTCATGCGGGCGAAGGCCATGTCCGGTCGCTGCCCCGGCCCGTAAGCGTTGAAGTAGCGCAGCGTCACGACGTCGAGCCCGAACTCGCGGCCGAACGCGTAGGCGAGGTGCTCCGCCGCGAGCTTCGTGATCCCGTACGGGGAGCGCGGACGGGGCGCGGCCTCCTCGGGCGTCGGGTACGCCGCCGCGTCCCCGTACACCGAGGAGGAGGAGGAGAAGACGACCCGCGCGCCCGCGGCCGCGGCGGCGTCGAACAGCCGCTCGCTCGCGAGGACGTTCTGGCGGACGTACACCGGAAAGGCGCTGCCGAAGCTGCGCACGCCCGGCTGGCCCGCGATGTGGAAGACGCCGTCGACGCCTGCGAGCTCGAGCGTGTCCTCGACGAGATCGATCCGCTCGACGGCCAGGCCCGCGGCGTTCTCCTCCTTCAGCGCGAGGTCGTAGTAGTCCGTGAACGCGTCCCAGCCGACGGCGTCGTGGCCGCGCTCGACGAGCGCGCGGAGGAGGTGCGAGCCGATGAACCCGGCCGCGCCGGTGACGACGTAGCGCATGGCGGGGCAATGCTAGAGACGGCCGTGGCCGGAACCCGCGGGCAAGGAGAAGATGAACCCGCGGCTAACGTAGCCCCGCCTCCGTGACGAGCGGCAGCAGAGAACCGGTCCGCGTCCTCCGCGTCATCGCGCGCCTGAACATGGGCGGGCCGGCAATCCACGTCGCGAGCCTCGCCGCGGGCCTCGAGAGCCGCGGCTACCGGACGACCCTCGTGGCGGGCAGCCTCGCCCGCGGAGAGGACTCGATGGCGTTCCTCGCCGAGCGCCTCGGCGTCCCGGTGGTGAGCGTGCCGGAGATCCAGCGCGAGGTCTCGCTCCTGCACGACGCGCGCTCGATCCGCCGCGTCGCGCAGCTCATCCGCGAGACGCGGCCGCACATCCTGCACACGCACACCGCGAAGGCGGGCGCGATCGGGAGGCTGGCGGCGCTCTCCGCCGGCGCCGCGCGTCCCCCCGTCGTCGTGCACACCTTTCACGGACACGTCCTCAAGGGCTACTTCGACCCGTCGCGAACCGCGTTCTTCCGCCAGATCGAGCAGGCCCTCGCGCGCGTCTCGGACGCGCTCGTCGCGGTGAGCCCGGAGGTCCGGGACGAGCTCGTCGGGATGGGCATCGCGCCGCGGGAGAAGTTCGCAGTCGTGCGCCTGGGGATCCCGCTGCAGGACAGGCTCGGCGACGACACCTCCGATGCGGAGTACCGGCGCCTGTACGGGATCGGGGAGGACGCCTTCGTGGTCGGCTGGGTCGGCCGCATGACGGCGGTCAAGGACACGGGCACGACGCTGGAGATCGTTCGCGCGCTCCGCGACCGCGGCGTCGACGCCGTCCTCTGCATGGTGGGGGACGGGCCGGACCGGGAGGGGCTCGAGCAGCTCGCCCACGAGCTCGGGATCGCGCGTCAGTGCTTCTTCGTCGGCTACCAGCCCGACGTCGCGGGCTACTACAACCTCTTCGACGCGTTCCTCCTGCCCTCCGTCAACGAGGGGACGCCGGTGAGCGCGATCGAGGCGCTCGCGGCACGGACGCCCGTGGTCGCGACCCGCGTCGGCGGCGTTCCCGACGTCGTGCGCGACGGCCTCGACGGCTACCTCGTCTCCGCCGGGGACGTCGAGGGGGCGGCGGCGAAGCTGGAGCTCCTCGCGGCCGATCCGGAGCTCAGGCGCCGGCTCGGCGAGTCGGGGCGAGCGCGGATGCTCGAGCGCTACTCCGTCGAGCGGCTCGTGGACGACGTCGACCGCCTCTATCGGTCGCTGCTCGAGTCCTCCGGCTACGCGGCCAGCAACTCGGCGACGACCGCGCGGTAGCGCTCCATCGCCACGGAGCGGTCGGCTTCCCGCTCCACGTACTCGCGGCCGCGCCGCCCCATCTCCGCGAGGTCGTGGACGCCCTCCCGCAGCTCCCGGATCGTCCGCGCGAGCAGCTCGGGGCGCCCGGGAGGGAGCACGAGCCCGCATCCGACCTCGCGCACGATGCGCGCCGTCTCGCTCTCCTCGTCGGCGGCCACGACCACCGGGCGGGCGGCGGACAGGACCCCGTACAGGCGGCTCGGCACGACGTAGCCCGCGAGCCCTCTCGCGAGGCCGACGACGTGCACGTCTCCGCTCGCGAGCGAGAGCGGGAGCCGCGAGCGGGGCTGGTAGGGCAGGAAGCGCACGGTCTCCCACACCTCGAGACGATGCGCGAGCGCGATCATCTCCGCGTGCCGCGCTCCGAAGCCGGCGATGACGATCCGCACGTCGTCGAGGTCGCGCAGGAACGTCGCCGCGCGGACGAGGCTGTCGAGGTCCTGCGCGTGCCCGACGTTCCCGGAGTGCATGACGACGAACTTGCCGACGAGCCCGTTCTGCTGCGCCAACGGGTTGTCGCGGGGCTGCGGGGTGATCGCCTTCGTGTCGACCCAGTTCGGGATCACCCGCAGGCGCTCCGGAGCGGCACCCTTCGCCTCGAGCCGTCCGCGCATGGTCTCGCCGATGGCGACGATGCGGTCGGCGCGGCGGAGGTAGGCGCCGACGAGCGTGCGCAGCACCCCGACGACGGCCGGGTTGCCGAGGCGCCCGAGCTCGGTCGCGATCTCGGGGAACACGTCCTGGCTGACGACGAGCACCGGCGCTCCGAACCGCCGGCCGACGACGACGCCGACGTCGCCGACGATCGGTGGGTCGGTCATGCAGAGGACGAGGTCCGGCGCGGGCGCGTGCAGGGCGTGCGAGAGGGCGGAGCCGAGGTAGGAGAAGTAGTTGGCCGCCCGGTGCACGAGCTCGGAGCGCTCGTACGACGTCGAGCTCACGCGGACGATCCGCACGCCGTTCCGCTCGGCTTCGCGGGGAGCGTCCTCGTGCCCGTGCAGGACACCCGTCACCACCTCGACCTCGTAGTCGGCCGCGAGCGCCTCGCAGAGCTCGGTCAGGAGGTGCGCCGTCGCCTCGACCCCGGGCCAGTAGTACTGGTTGAGGACGAGGATGCGCTGGCGGCGAGGAGCCTCGGCCACCGCTGCACGTTAGCCGCGGCCGCGGGCGAGGGCCTCGCGCACGGCCGTCCGGAAGCCCTCCAAGCTGGGCTCGTAGCCCCAGCCGCCCGCGATCTCGCGCGAGCGCTTGCCGAACGAGTCCAGGAGGGCGAGGTCCGAGGCGAGGCGCGTGAGGGCTGCCGCCGCCGCGGGGACGTCGCCGACGGGGACGACGAAGCCGTTCTCGCCCTCACGCACGAGGTCGTGCGCCGCGCCAACTGCAGCGGAGGCGAGGATCGGAAGGCCAGAGGCCGCCGCCTCGTTCACGACGACGCCCCAGGGCTCGGACGCCGACAGAAGCGCGAAGACGTCGGACGCCGCATAGAGC
>JBKPTS010000090.1:0-7429 GCA_046735575.1 Actinomycetota bacterium | reverse complement strand
GAGAACGGCGTGCCCTTGTCGATCAGCTCCTGGATGCGGCCGAGCGCGTCCTCCCAGGCGGACGGGCCGAGCGCGAGGAACTCGTTGAGCGACGGCACCGCGAACACGCTCCCGAGGCCGGCCGCGGCGAGGTCGAGGACGCCGTCCCCGACCCGGAACCCGACGTGGGGCGGCCCGTCCCCCTCCGAGAAGACGCCGAAGCCGACGGCGCCCGTCACGGCGGCAGGGCTCCGAGCGCCTCCAGCTCCCCGACGGGCTCGAAGAAGCTGCAGCTCCCGACCGAGCGCAGGCGCGTCCGCCTCGCCTGCGCGATCTCGCCGGCGTGCGCGGTGCGGTCGCGCCAGGAGAAGCCGGAGCGGTCGAGCCGGAAGCTCTCCGGTTCGTCCTCGGCGAGCGCCTCGTCCTCGTCCCCGAACACGGCCGCGGCGAGGACGTTGAGCAGGCCGTGCTCCTCCCGCCCCCGCACGGCGTGGTGGAGGCCCCCGGTCAGCTTGTACGGGAGCCGCTGCGCATGGCACTCGACGAGGAACCACGCGAGCTGCGCGGGCCCGCCCGTGCAGCGAGCCTTCGCCAGGAGCCCGTGCTCCGCGACCTCGGCGAGCCGGTACTCGAGCGTGTCGTCGAGGGCAACCTCGGCGTACGGCTCCACGGCGAGCTCGCGGAGCGAGCCCAGGTCGGCGCCCGGCGGCGCCTCGACCGCCTCGACCCGCGGATCGGGCTCGAACGGGGCATCGGCGACGACGCTCAGGGCCCGCTCGAGCCCCGCGAGCTCGGCGAGCCTCGACGCCGGCCAGACCAGGCGGCCGAGCATGAACGACGAGCTGCTCGACCGCGCCCGCCCGTCCTCCGCCACCGCCTCGCGCGGAGGCAGCGACGCCGGGGGAAAGAGCGGCGCGTGGTCGATCAGGCCCCGGAGCAGCGCGTAGCGGGCGTCATCGACGTCTCCCACGAGCGCGGATCTTCGCAGAGCCGCTCAAGCGCAGGGACGTGACATCCGATGAGAGGTTCGAGTACAGCTCACATGTCGGACCCCGTGCCCATCGAGCCTGCGGCAGCTCCGCAGATGAGCCTCGTCCCCGCCGGAGAGCGAGCGCCCGCCGCCGAAGCCGCGGCGGCCGAGCCGTACCGTCGGCTCGCCGAGATCTTCCACGACGTCCTCTCCGAGCAGAGCCTCGGCGCGCTCCTCGAGCGGATCGCCGACACGCTCGCCGAGCTCATCCCCTACGAGGACGTGCACATCTACGAGGCCGACGAGGCGAAGCGCGAGCTGATCCCGGTGCTCGCCCGCTCGAAGTGGGAGCACGAGGTCATGAGCGAGACCTTCTCCTTCGGCGAGGGCATCACGGGCTGGGCCGTCGAGCACCGCGAGCCGGTGCTCGCGAACAAGGCGCACCTCGATCCGCGCGTGCGCTTCGTGCCCGGCACGCCGGTCGATCCCGAGGCGCTGATCGCCGTGCCGCTGATCGCACGCGGGCGGCTCAAGGGGACGCTGAACATCTACCGCGTCGGCGAGGACGTCCAGTTCAGCGAGGAGGAGTTCCACCTCGCGTGCCGCTTCGGCGACGCGGCCGCGCTCGCGATCGACAACGCGCACGTCCGCGCGCGGCTCGAGCACCAGGCCTCGACGGACGCCCTCACCGGGCTCTACAACCACCGCACCTTCCACGACCGCCTCCGGCAAGAGGTCATGCGGGCGTCGATGGAGCACGGCACGGTCGCGCTCGTGATGCTCGACCTCGACGACTTCAAGAAGGTCAACGACGTCTACGGGCACGGGATCGGGGACCAGCTCCTCCTGCAGGTCGCCGACGCGCTGCGAAGCTCCGTGCGCGTGAACGACGTCGTCAGCAGGGTGGGGGGCGAGGAGTTCGCCGTCGTCCTCCCCTCCGGCGACCTCGCGACCGCGAGCGCGCTCGCGGAGCGGCTGCGTGACAGGCTGCGGGGGCTCGAGGCCGCCGCGGCCGGGCCGCTCACGGCCTCGATCGGCATCGCCGTGGGGCCGGAGGACGCCGCCAACCCGCGGGAGCTCGTCGCCTGCGCCGAGGCCGCGATGATGACGGCCAAGAGCCGCGGCAAGGGCCTCATCCTCGCGTTCGACCAGACGGAGTCCGAGCGGCCCTCGGCGGAGAGCGTGCGGCGCGACGACGTCCGCTCGATCGCCCACCTGAAGATGCTGCAGAGCCTCTCCGGAAAGCTCTCGCGCCTCAACGACGTCGCCCAGATCGGGATGGCGATCGCCGAGGAGCTCCGGCTCCTCATCGACTACCACAACTGCCGGGTGTTCGTCCGGGACGGGGACGAGCTCGTCCCGGTCGCGTTCCGCGGCGACCTCACGCCGTTCGAGCACGGTTCGGCCGTCGATCTCCTGCGCACGCAGGTGGGCCGGGGGATCACCGGCAAGGTTGCGGAGACGGGGCAGCCGCTCCTCGTCGGCGACGCCGCGAACCACGCGTTCGGAGAGCGGATCGCCGGCACGGCGAACATCGAGGAGTCGCTCCTCGCGGTCCCGCTCCGGTTCGGCTCGCGGGTCATCGGCGTCGTGGTCGTCTCGAAGCTCGGCCTCGAGCAGTTCGACGCCGACGACCTCCGGCTGCTCGAGGTGCTCGCCGGGCACGCGGCGGTCGCGGTCGAGAACGCCCGGCTCTACGAGGCGCAGCGCCGCGAAGCGGAGAGCGCCACCGCGCTCCTCGAGTTCGCGCGCGACCTCGCGGCCGCCGACGGCCTGGCCGAAGTCGCCGAGCGCGTCGTCGCGGGCTCCGCCCGCATCCTCTCGAGCCCGACCGCGTCGCTCTGGCTGCAGGACGCGGAGACCGGGGACCTGGTCTTCCTCGCGGAGCATTCCGGCTCCGGCACGCGGCCCGAGCAGGGAATGCGCGAGCAGGCGATGCGGAGCATCGAGGCGAGCCTCCTCGCGCCGTGGCTCACCCGTTCGGAGCCGTACTTCATCGAGGCTTCCGACTACGCGTACATCACTGCCGCGCCGGCGAACACCGACGGCCGCTTCGCGATCGCGCCCTTCACCGTCGAGGGACGCTGGGGCGTCATCGCCGTCGCCATGCCGCCGCACGTGCAGTACGGGGAGCGGGAGCTCGAACTGCTCGGCGGCCTCGCCCAGCAGACGACCCTCGCGCTCCGCAGCACGTCGAGCTTCGAGTCGCTCGAGCGGACGTTCGTGTCGACCGTGGAGGCGCTCGCGAACGCCCTCGAGGCGAACGACGAGTACACGTCGACCCACGCGCGCTGGATCACGGACCTCGCGCTGCGGCTCGGCGCGGAGCTCGGCCTCGAGCAGAAGGCGCTCAAGAGGCTCGAGCTCGGCGCCCTCTTCCACGACATCGGCAAGATCGGGATCCCCTCCGAGATCCTCACGAAGCCCGGCCCGCTGACGGACGAGGAGCGCGCGATCGTCGAGACGCACCCGCTGCTCGGCGAGCGCATCCTCGCGCCGATCGAGCAGCTCGGGGAGGTGCGCCAGATCGTGCGCGCCTGCCACGAGCGCTTCGACGGGAAGGGCTATCCGGACGGTCTCTCGGGCGAGGCGATCCCGATCGAGGCGCGGATCATCTTCGCCTGCGACGCCTTCCACGCGATGACGACCGACCGGCCGTACCGGAGAGCGCTGAGCCGCGACGAGGCGCGGCGCCGGCTGCGGGAGGCGGCGGGGACGCAGTTCGACCCACGCGTCGTCGACGCCTGCCTGCGCGTGCTGGATTCGGGCGACGTGGGCCTCCACTGAACATCGCCTGACGAGCACTTCCTCACAAAACACGCCAAACGCTGGCGGGGCGTGCCAATTCGGTGTCAGACACCGTCGTTGGCGCTGTCTACCCGCCCGCCGCCTCGGCCCGGCGCAGGCCGAGGAACGCCCACCACCAGAACGCCGCGCCCATCCCGATAGCGATCGCGAACGCGGCGAGCACGTGCGGCGGGTCGCCCGAGACGAACCCGCGCCCGGTCTCGAGGATGTACGTCAGCGGGTTGACGCGGGCGACTCCCTCGATCCAGCCGTGGAGCAGGCCGAGCGGCACGTAGACGGGGGCGAAGAAGAGGACGAGGAAGACGGGCATCTGCATGAGCGGCGCGGCCTGGATCGTGCGGAAGCGCATCGCCATGCCCCCCGCCCAGAAGAAGCCGCAGAAGTTCACGAGGATCGCGAGCAGGTACAGGCCGCCGAGATCCACGGCCGGCCCCCCGATCTTCATCCCGACCGCGAAGGCGACGATCGTCAGCACCGTCGCGACGACGGCCCAGCGCAGGAGCGCGGCGAGCGCGTACCCGAGAACGATCCCGACCCGGCGCGGCGCCGCGAGAAGCAGCCGCTTCGCGAAGCCGTGCTCGAAGTCCCGGGCCACCCCGAAGCCGGTGAAGACCCCGCTGAAGGCGGCCGACTGCAGCAGCACGAAGACGAACTGGAAAGCCGTGTAGCCGGGTGGGAAGTCGAAGCCGGGAACGCGATGGAGCTGCGAGAGCCCGCCGGCGAACGCGGTGAAGAAGAAGAGCGGGAAGAGCATCGTCGGCAGGACGATCTGCGGGTTCGTGAGCGCGTTCTTGAGCGTCCGCCAGGCGACGCCGGAGACGACCGGCCAGAGCTTCACGTGCGCGTCATCCTCCGCCGCAGCGCGCGCGAGGCGAGCGCCAGGGAGACGACCCCGATCACGGCCACGAAGCCGAAGCCGAGCACGAGCGCCTCGGGGTCCCAGCCCACGATGATCAGGCTGCGGACGCACTCGATCATGTACGAGACCGGGTTCAACGTCGCCGCCGTCCGGAACCAGTCGACGCCGATCAGGTTCCGCGGCGCGTTCATCGAGGAGATGAAGAGGAAGACGAAGAGCACCGGGAACATCGCCTGGATCGACTCGCCGGAGCCGAGCCGGTAGGCGAGGAAGGCGCCGAGCGCCCCGAACGAGAGCGAGACGAGGACGGCGAAGAGGAGGAGGACGAGGATCCCGGCTGCGCCGGACGCGAAGGTGACCCCGACGACGAGCCCCACCGCGACGTAGAAGAGGGCCTGCACGAGCCCGAGCGCAATCACCCCGGAGAGCTGGCCGACGAGAAGGGCCCAGTCGCGGAGCGCGGTCAGGGAGAGCCGGTTCACGAAGCCCGTCTGGATGTCCCGCGCGATGTCGGTCCCTGCGTTCATGGTCGAGAAGAGCGCGCCCTGGATGAAGGGCACGGCGAGCGCGAACGCGAGGAAGGAGTCGGTCGGGAAGCCGGGGAGGTTCGTCGACGAGCGGAGCCCGCCGGCGTTCACGGCCATGAGCGCGATCGGGAAGATCAGCGGCGGGATCGCGCTCGCCGGCTGCCTGGCGGTACGCACGACCGAGCGACGTGCGATCGCGCCCACCTGCGGAGCCGCGCTCACCGCGCGCCGTCCCGCCCGACCGCGACCGCCTCCTCGGTCGCCCCCTCGAGCGTCCGCCCCGTCTTCGCCAGGAAGACGTCGTCGAGCGTCGGGGCCCGGAGCTCGAGATCGGCGACCTCGACGCCGTCCGCGTCGACGGCGCGGACGATGTCGGTCAGCCCGAGCCCGTCGTGCAGCCGGATCGCGACGTCGCGGGTGCTCTCGAGCGGAACGCCGAAGCGGGAGAGGAAGCCGGCGATCCTGGGGCGGTCCTCCTCGCGCCGCGGGATCGCGTGCAGGCTCGGGCGGCCGATCTCCGCCTTGAGCGCCGCGGGCGTGCCCTCGGCGACGATCCGCCCGTGGTCGATGATCCCGACCCGGTCCGCGAGGACGTCCGCCTCCTCGAGGTACTGCGTGGTCAGGAAGACGGTCACGCCCGCCTCGCGGCGCAGGAGCGCGACCTCCTCCCAGAGCGCTGTGCGGCTCTGCGGATCGAGGCCCGTCGTCGGCTCGTCGAGGAAGAGGATCTTCGGCGAGTGCACGAGCGCGAGCGCGAGGTCGAGCCGCCTCTTCATGCCGCCGGAGTAGCCCGCGACCTTCCGGTCGGCAGCGTCCGCGAGGCCGACTCGGTGCAGCAGCTCCTCGATCCGCGAGGGCCGCTCCTTCTTGGGGACGTTCTGCAGCGTCGCCTGCAGCCGCAGGTGGTCGCGGCCGGTGAGCAGGGGGTCGAGCGCAGCCTCCTGCAGCGCGACGCCGATCAGCGTCCTCACCCTGGCGCCCTCCTTGACGACGTCGAACCCGCCGACGCGCGCAGTGCCCGCCGTCGGAGGCAGCAGCGTCGTCAGGACGTGCACGGTCGTCGACTTGCCCGCGCCGTTCGGCCCCAGGAAGCCGTAGATCTCGCCGGGCGCGACGGTGAGGTCGATGCCGTCGACCGCGCGAGGGCCTTTCCGGTACTCGCGAACGAGCGCCTGGACCTCGATCCCGTTGTCGGCCGCCACTCCTCGGGCAACGTTACCCACGGCCTTTCGCGTCGCTAGGCGCGCGTCACCTCGAGGAGGTAGGCGATCGCGACGTCCTCGCCGGCGAAGCGCAGGTGGTACGCGTCCGAGAGCTGCTCGACCCGCTCGATCTGCTCGCGGTTCTCCTCGAAGAGCGGGCTGAAGGGGAAGAACGCGACGTCGGCGACGCGCACGCGCAGCCCGCCCTCGGCGAGCAGCCGCTCCGTCTGCGCCTGGCCGAGGGTCGAGAGCTGCATGACGTACGCCTTCCCGCCGTCGGCCAGCAGACGCGGGAGGAGGCGCAGGAGGTGGTCGAGCAGGTTCCGGCCCCAGTAGTCGAGCGGCCGGTGGCCCGTCGGCTCCGCGTACGGGTCGACCGGCATCTGGTAGAGGCTCGCCACGACGAGGTCGTAGGTCGTCTCCGGCTCCCAGTGGAAGAGGTCGACGGTCTGCCCCGTCACCCGGTCGGCGACGCCGTTTCGGAAGGCGTTCGAGAGCGTGTTCGCGACCGCGTTCCGGTCGACGTCGATCGCGTGCACGGAGTCGGCTCCGTCGAGCGCGAGCTGGACCGCGAGGATCCCCGACCCGCAGCCGACGTCGAGACACCGGCGGCCCGCTCCCGCCCGCGAGGTGAAGAGCGTCTTCCAGAGGAGGAAGCTGCCGGCGGTGGGGACGAACACGCCCTCCTCGACGACGAGCTCGGGGAAGGGAAGCGGGAAGAGGTCGCGGCCGTGCTCGTCGAGCCACGGCTCGGCCGGTGCGGCGACGACGTCGTCGGCGAGCGCGTCCGTGGAGGCGGGCCTCTTGCTCCCGGGCTTCGTGCCGCGAACGGCCTCGACGAGCGCGGCGATGTGCTCAGGCGTCACCCCGCAGCAGCCGCCGATGATCTGCGCCCCCTCCTCGCGCCAGCGAAGCGCGAGCTCCGCGTACGCGCGCGGGTCGATCTCCTCGTCGAAGCGCCAGAGCGAGCCGAAGAGGTGGCCGAGGTTCGGGTAGGCGCCGAGCGGCAGGTTCGTGAAGTCCCTGAGCCAGGAGAGCATCCCGGGCACGTGGTCGACGGGGAGGCAGTTGATCAGGAGCGCGC
>JBKPTS010000089.1:0-12603 GCA_046735575.1 Actinomycetota bacterium | reverse complement strand
GAGCTACACGGCGGCGAGCTCGTCTTCGCGAAGGGCTGCCGCGTCGCCCTGCACGACCAGCGACCGCCGCTCGACCGCGACCTGACGCTGCGTGAGTACGTGCTCGCCGGCGCGGCCGACCTCGTCGCGGTCGAGGAGGAGCTGCGGCGGCTCGAGACGGCGATGGCCGGGGGCGCCCACGACGACGCGACGCTCCGGCAGTACGCGGACGCGCAGGCCCGGCTCGAGCACGCAGGCGGCTGGGCCTGGCGCGAGCGCGCGGCGGCCGCGGTGCGCGGACTCGGTTTCACGGAGGACGATCTCGACCGCTCCCTGGAGACGTTCTCGGGCGGCGAGCTGACCCGCGCGTCGCTCGCCCGCGCGCTCGCCGGAGATCCCGACCTGCTGCTGCTCGACGAGCCGACGAACCACCTCGACGTGGACAACCTCGAGTGGCTCGAGCGCGAGCTCGCCTCGCTCGACGCGGCGGTGATCCTCGTCGCACACGACCGCTGGTTCCTCGAGGCGGTCACGACCTCCGTCCTCGAGCTCGCGCCGGGCGGGCCGCAGTTCTTCGCCGGCCCGTGGCACGAGTGGCGGCGCGAGAAGGCCGCGCGGGCGGCCGCTGCGGCAGCCACGGCGGAGCGCGTCTCCGACGACATCGCCCGCCTGCAGCGCTTCGTCGACCGCTTCCGGTACAAGAAGTCGAAGGCGAGGCAGGCGCAGGCGAAGCTGACGCAGATCGGGCGCCTGGAGAAGGAGCGCACCGCGGCCGCCGGCCAGCACGCGTCGCTGACCCGGAGGCGGAGGACGCTCGGCTTCGACTTCCTGCAGCCGCCCCGCACGGGGCGCGTCGTCCTCGAGGCGGAAGGGATCTCGCTGTCCGCGGGCGACAAGCAGCTGCTCGAGGCCGCGACGCTCGTGCTCGATCGGGGCGAGAAGGTCGCGCTCGTGGGAGCGAACGGCTCCGGCAAGACGACGCTGCTCGAGGCGATCCTCGGCAGGCATCCCTTCGAGGAGGGCGCGGCCCGGCTCGGCCACGGCGTCGTCCCCGGCTACTTCTCGCAGCACACGCAGGAGCTCCCGGCGCGGGGCTCCGTGCTCGACTGCGCCGTCGCCGAGACCGGGCTGCCGCGGCCGCAGGCGCAGACGCTCCTCGGCCGCTTCCTCTTCTCCGGCTGGGACATGCACTCGCGGGCGGTGACCGCGCTGTCCGGCGGGGAGCGCCGCCGGCTCGCGCTCGCGCTGCTCGTCGCGTCGGGAGCGAACCTGCTCGTGCTGGACGAGCCGACGAATCACCTCGACGTCGAGAGCCGCGAGGCGCTCGAGACGGCCCTGGAGGCGTTCCCGGGAACGATCCTCCTCGTCTCCCACGATCGCGCGCTGCTCGACGCCGTGCCGGACCGCATCGTCCTCCTGCCCGACCGCACGCTCCGTTCCTACCCGGGCGGCTGGGCCGACCTGCAGGAGGCCCTGGCCGAGGCGCCAAGCGCGCCTACGCGCGAGCCGAAGCCGGAACGCCGTCCTCGCCGTCGTGCGGCCGCGGCGAAGCGGGCGCCCTCGGAGCTCGAGCTCCTCGAGCAGCGCATCGAGGCGACCGAGGCCGAGGTCTCGAGGCTCGAGCGGGAACTTGCCGATGACTGGACGAACATGGACGTCCTGGCGGGCCACCGAGCGGCACGGGAGCGGCTGCAGGCGCTGCTCGAACGCTGGGAGGTGCTCTTCGGCGAGGCCGAGAGCCGGTGACGAGCTGACCCCCCGGCGGCGTACATCGGTCGTGCACGCGATCTCGATCGGGGCGGTTCCGAGGAGCGAGACGCTCGCGCCGAGCTTCGCCTCGGTCGCCGAGTCCTGCCTCGACGACGTCTTCGGCTACCTGCTCTACCTCACGAAGGACCGTCCCCTCGCCGAGGATCTCACCGGCGAGACGTTCGAGGCCGCCTTCCGCCGCTGGCGCCGCTTCGACCCGCGCCGCGGGACACCCCGTGCCTGGCTCCTCGCGATCGCCCGCTCGACCGCACTCGACTGGTTCCGCTCCGACGCGCGGCGTCGACGGCGCGAGGCGCGCGTCGGCGTCGCCGGGCTCAGGACGCCCGAGGACGCGACGCTCGGCGAGGGCTTCTCGCCGGCGCTCGAGGCGGCGCTGCAAGAGCTCACGGCCGGCGAGCGGGAGGTGCTCGCCCTTCGGGTCGTCCTGGAGGTCGACGGCGAGGAGACCGCCCGGCTGCTCGGGATCAGCCCGACTGCCGTATCGACGCGCCTGCACCGGGCGCTCGCCAAGCTCGAAGAGAGGATGAGACACGATGACGTCGCCTGACCTGATCCGCGAGCTCCAGGCCTCGCGGCCGGCGGCGCCCGACGCGCTCCGCGCCAGGGTGCGCGAGCTCGGCGCGCCCGCGAGTACCTCCGGCCGGTGGTCGAGACCCACGCTCCGTCGCCCGGCCTTCGTGCTCGTTCCGGCAGCTGCCGCTCTCGTCCTCGCGGTCGGGATCGCGGGCGTGATCGGGGTCACCGGCTCCGGAGGGTCGCGTCCAGAGGCCGCGCGTCTCCGCTCGAGCGCAGGCGACACGCAGAAGGCGAGTCCCTCGTCGCCGCCGCTCACGGTGCATGGCTCTGCCGCGACGCAGAACGCGCCCGATCTCACCGGCCCCACCCCGGGGCGGGCGCAGCAGGTCGACGCGATGCTGACGGTCAAGGTCGCGGGCTCGGACGGCGTCTCGAGCGCAGCCGAGGACGCGCTCGACCTGACCCGCTCGCTCGGCGGCCACGTCCCGAGCGCGTCGGTGACGACCGGCGACCAGGCTCAGGCGGCGCTGACGCTTCGCGTACCGGTCGACGAGGCGGAGGACGCGGTCGCGAAGCTCTCGGCGCTCGGCGCGATCGTCTCGCAGCAGGTCTCGATCCAGGACCTGCAGGAGCAGCTCGACTCGCTCGTCGGCCGCGCCCGCAGCGTGCGTGCGCAGATCGTGCAGATCAGCGCCCGTCTCGCCTCGCACGAGCTCAGCCCCGAGGAGCGCGCCGCGCTCGAGCTGCGCCGCCGGAACCTCCGCAACGACGTTCGTTCGCTCCGGCAGGAGATCCGCTCGACCCACGCGCAGGCGAGCTTCGCCACCGTCCAGCTCTCTATCGTCACGCCGCAGGCGCTCGGCGTCGTCCCTACGCGGTCGCGGCTCGACCGCGCGCTCGACAAGGCCGTCGAGGTCCTCGTGTGGGAGGGAATCGTCGCTCTCGTCGTCCTGCTCGTCACCGCGCCGCTCGCCCTCCTCGCATTGGCGGTTGCAGTCGCACGGCGGCTCTACCGCCGCCGCGAGGAGGACCGCCTGCTCGCGGCGTCCTAGCGCGTCGCCTCGCGAGCGGTCTGCCCTCAGTCAGGCTCCTGTGCCGCGCGCCCCTCGCCTCCGAGCGTGGCGACGAGCGCTTCCGCGACCACCTTGAGCGGCCTGCCCGAGATCTGGCTCGCCTTGCGCAGGCGGGCGAATGCCTCCTCCTCGGACAGGCCCTCGCGCTGCATGAGGATGCCCTTCGCGCGCTCGATCGCCTTCCGTGCCGCGAGCGCCTCCGCGAGCGAGTCCGCCTCCTCCCGCAGGGCCTGGAGCTCCTCGTGGCGCGCCCTGGCCGTCTCTATCGCCGGCAGGAGGTCCGTCTCGCGGAACGGCTTGACGAGGTAGCCGAAGACACCTGCCTCGACCGCTCGTGCGACGAGGTCCCGCTCTCCGTACGCGGTCACCATGACGATCGGGATCGGCCGCTCGTCGAGGATGCGCCGGGCGGCCTCGATCCCGTCGAGGCGCGGCATCTTGACGTCGAGGAGCGCGAGATCGGGCTGCTCCAGCCGTGCGAGCTCGACCGCCTCCTCGCCGTCGCGAGCCTCCGCGCAGACGGCGAAGCCCGCGCCTTCGAGAAGGCCTTTGAGATCGAGTCGGATGATGGTCTCGTCCTCGGCGATGAGGACCCGGGCGCTCACGAGACCGGGAAGACGACTCGCGCCCTCGTCGCCGCGCCCGACTCGAGCTCGAAGCTCCCCTCGAGCTCGTCCCGCACGAGCGCCTGCACGATCGAGAGCCCGGTTCCCGAGCGCGCGTTCCCGGCGCCCTTCCCGTCGTCAGAGATCGTGAGCACGACCTCGCCGTCCCGCTGCGCGAGCGCGAGGTCGATGTTCGCGCCTCCGTGCTCGAGCGCGTTCTGGAAGAGCTCGGTGAAGACGAGCGCGAGCGCCGTCGCGCGCTGGCCCGCGACCGAGATGGACGCGAGCTCGGCCGTGATCTCCTTGCCGGAGACGAGGCCCTGGACGAGCATCGCGCGCAGTCGGTCGACGAGCTCGCCGAGGTCGACGTCGTCCTCACGGTGCTCCGTGAGCACCTCGTGGACGGCCGCGATCGCGAGGATGCGATTCACGGAGTCCTGCAGCGCCTTCCGGGGGTCCACGTCCTCCGCCCGGGCCTGCAGCCGGAGCAGCGATGCGACGGCCTGGAGGTTGTTCTTGACCCGGTGGTGGATCTCCTGGGCGAGCACGCCGCGCATGACCGCGCGACCGTGCTCGAGCGCCACCGCGGCGTGGAGCGCGATCGCCTCGAGGAGCGAGCGGTCGTCGTCGGTGAAGGGTGTGTCGCGGTCGCAGACCAGCTCTCCGATCTGGCGCCGCTTCCAGCGGAGCGGGGTTCGCACCGCGTACGTGCCGGCACGCCCCTCGGGCCAGGCGATCTTCCCGTCCTCGAGCACGAGCGCGGCCCCGGTCGCGTGCAGCGACTCGATCGTCGTGCGCACGATCGCCTCGAGCGACTCCTCGAAGTAGAGCGACTCCGACACCGCCTCCGAGATGCGCGCGAGCGCCTCGAGCTCGGCGACGCGCCGCTGCGCGCGCTCGTAGAGGCGCGCGTGCTCGATCGTCTGCGCGACCTGGGAGGCGATCGCCACGACGAGCTCGATCTCCGCGTCCGTGAACGAGCGCGCCTCCCTCGTCCGCACGTTGAGCGCGCCCTCGAGCTTCTCCCGGGCGAGGATGGGCACGGCCAGGATCGACTCGTACTCGTCCTCCTGCAGGTTCGGGAACTGCTTGAAGCGCGGGTCGAGGTGCGCCTTCTCGGGCAGCATCACGGGCGCGCGCTCGGCCGCGGCGGCTCCCGTGATGCCCTCGCCCGGTCGCATGCGCGGAGTCCGCGTCATCTCCGCGACGCGGCTGCCGTACGTGGCCCGCAGGACGAGCTCGTCGCCGCGCTCGTCGTACAGGTAGACGAAGCACGCGTCCGTTCCGAGCGCGTCCGCGACCTCACGGGCGACGAGGTCGAGCACCTCCTGGAGGTCGAGCGACGAGTTGACCGCGGCGATCGTCTCCGTCAGGAGGCGCAGATGGCGGGCTGTCTGGTCGACCGGCACTTGCGCATTGTCCCGGTCCGGGCGCCCGTATAGGATCCCGCCCGGCGTGACCCTCAACGACTGGCTGCTCGTCTTCCACCTCTGGAGCGCCTTCGCGCTCGTCGCGTCCATGGTCCTCTTCTGGACGCTGGTCGTCGCGGCGCGGGACTGCGACAGCGTCGAGGAGACGATCGCGTACAGAGGCGTCGGGAACCTCGGCGGGAAGGTCGTCGCGGTCGGCGGAATCGGGACGATCGTGTTCGGGATCTGGCTCGCCTTCAACAAGGACAGCTACGCGATCTGGGACGGCTGGATCATCGCGGCGATCGTGCTCTGGGTGATCGGCATGGCCACCGGGGGCCGCGCCGGCGCCGAGTACGGCAAGGCGCTGACCCGCGCCGAGGAGCTCAAGAGCTCCGGGGAGCAGCCTCGACCGGGAGAGCTCCGTGCCCTGAACCGCTCCCAGACGGGCCTCATCCTGCTCGCGATCTCCTCGCTGGCCATCGTGCTCATCCTCATCGACATGATCTGGAAGCCCGGCGCATGAGCGTTCTGCTCACCACCTCGCGCCCGACCGACTGGAACTTCCCGCTCTTCGTCCACATCCTCGGCGCGACGATCCTCGTCGGCGGGGTGATGACCTGCGCCGCGGCGCTCGCGTTCGCCAACGGGAACCTCAAGCAGCTCCGGTACGGCTACTTCTCGCTCCTCTTCGTCGGCCTCCCCGGGCTGATCGTCATGCGGCTCGGTGCCGCCGGGATCTGGCACAAGTACAACCCGAACCACGGGTTCTTCTGGGCCATCTTCCCGCACCCGGGGAAGGACCCGGGCTGGATCGAGATCGGCGGCACGATCGCCGACCTCGGAGGCGCGGGGCTCGTCCTCGCGCTGATCCTCGGCTGGTTCGGGATCCGTCGCCTCGAGCACGGGAACGACGACTTCCTGGCGAAGATCCCGGTGGTCGGAAAGCTGGAGGGGGCGCTGCTCCTCAAGGGCACGTTGCTCATCTCGCTGGCCCTGCTCGCGGGCTACGTCCTCGCCGTGTGGGCGATGGCGGGCAAGCACCCGGTCAACGGCATCTAGCCCGTTGTTTGCCTAGTGACACTGTGTCACTAGGTGTTTTCCCCGCCAGTCCGTCGCATGACGTTCACGGCCGGAGGCCGGCTCAGCCGGCCGCGAGGCCAGGCGGCACCCCGCCAGTGCACGGCGCTCCCTCGCTCGAAAGTGCGTGAGCACTATCGAGCGCAAAACGACCACGGGCTCCTCACCAAGGGAGCCCGCGATCGGCCGTCAGATACAAGGAGCGCCGCTCGCCTTGCAGCGCACCCTGCGGGTCGAATAATCCTTCTTTCGCGGCCGCTGTGCAAGTCCTGGCCACTAGAGAGATGCCAAATACTTCTCCTTCTCCCACGCCGTGACCTGGACGCGGTACTCGTCCCACTCCTTCCGCTTGAGCTCGATGTAGCGCGGGAAGATGTGGTCGCCGAGCGCGCGGCTCATGAGCTCCGAGGAGGCGAGCTCGTCGATCGCCTCGCCGAGCGACTCGGGGAGCGAGATGATCCCGCGCTCACGCCGCTGCTCGGTCGTCAGGCGATAGAGGTTCGTCTCCATCGGGTCGGGCAGCTCGTACCCGCGCTCGATCCCCTCGAGCCCGGCGTGCAGCAGCGCCGCGAACGCGAGATAGGGGTTGCACGCCGGATCGGGGCAGCGGATCTCCGCGCGCGTCGCCTGCTCCGAGCCCGGCTTGTAGAGCGGGATGCGGATGAGCGCCGAACGGTTCCGCTGCGACCAGGCGACGTAGACCGGCGCCTCGTAGCCGGGGACGAGCCGCTTGTACGAGTTCACCCACTGTGCGAGCACGGCCGACATCTCGCGTGCGTGCTCGAGCAGTCCGGCGATGAAGCCCTTGGCCGCCGTCGAGAGGTGGTTCGGGTCGCGGCGGTCGAAGAACGCGTTGCGCCCGCCGCGGAAGAGCGACATGTGCGTGTGCATCCCGGACCCGTTCTCGCCGAAGAGCGGCTTCGGCATGAAGGTCGCGTAGTACCCGTGCCAGGCGGCCACCTCCTTCACGATCAGCCGGTACGTCATCGTGTGGTCGGCCATCGCGAGCGCGTCCGCGTAGCGCATGTCGATCTCGTGCTGCGAGGGCCCGACCTCGTGGTGGTGGTACTCGACCGGGATCCCCACCGACTCGAGCGCCTCGATCGTGTCGTTGCGCACCTCTGTGGCCGCATCCTGCACGGTCATGGCGAAGTACCCGCCCTCGTCGGTCGTGTCGGTGCCGCGGTCGTCCTCGAACAGGAAGTACTCGAGCTCCGGGCCGATGTAGAACGCGTCGAAGCCCATGCCCTGCATCCGCTCGAGCGCGCGCCGGAGGATGTAGCGCGGGTCGCCCTCGTAGGGAGCGCCGTCGGGGGTGACCACGTCGCACATGAGCCGGCCGACCTTCGCCCCCACGGGCTCCCCGCTCTCGTCGATGGGCCGCGGGAGGATCTGGAAGGTCGACGGATCCGGGATCGCGACCATGTCCGACTCCTCGATCGCGTTGAAGCCGGTGATCGACGAGCCGTCGAAGCCCATCCCGTCGTCGAGCGCCTCCTCCATCTCTGACGGGGTGATCGCGAACGACTTCAGGTGCCCCTCGAGATCCGTGAACCAGAAGAGCACGTGCTCCACGTGCTCGCTGCGGATCCTGCGCAGCACCGCGCGCCGCGCGGCGACGGACGACGTCGCGCGGTTGCGGCTGCGCACCATCTCCGACTTCCGCGCCCCGCCGCTCGCCTTCTGCCTCGGTCTAGCCATGTCGCTACCTCCTCCTCGAACGCAAAGAGCCCCGGACGGTCGCCAAGAGACCGTCCGAGGCCCCGTCGCCTCACCAAAGACCGCGCGACTCTAGCAGCGGCTGCTGGAGGCGCCTGCTACGCCGATGCGCCCGTGTAGCTGCGCAGCCCGTAGCGCCAGAACCAGCGCGTGAACGCGAAGAGCACGGCGGCGAACGCGATCGCGAGCACGAGCGTCGGCCAGCCGAGGCGCGACGTGACGGCCTCCGCGGGAACGGTGACGGCGAACGCGATGGGCACGAGGAAGGTCACGCTGTACTTGAGCCAGCCGGGGTAGATCCCGACGGGGAAGCGCCCGGTGGCGAAGATGCCGTCGAAGAGCTCGACCGCGTGCCACATGTTCACGACCCAGAAGGCACAGGTCGAGATGACGAGCCAGAAGCAGTAGATCATCAACCCCCCGAGGACGAGCGAGCACGCGAACGCGAGCGCGTCCGCCGGGCCCACGCTCGTCGTGACCCTCGAGAGCCCGTAGGCGAGCACGACGAGGCCCGACACGATGTCGACCGCCTGCCAGATGCGGACCTCCCGCACGCTGACGAGCACCTGCGAGTCCTCCGGCTTCGTGAGCGCGTAGTCGAGCTTCCCCTCGCGCACGTCGTCGAGCAGCCGGGTCATGTTCGGCTGGATGTAGGTCTTGATCGCGCCGCCCATGAGGATCTGGATCCCGAGCACGCAGAGGAGCTCGGACTGCGACCATCCGTTGAGCTCGTTCGTGTGCGAGTACACGAGCGCGAGCACGACGAGGCCCACGCCGAGAGCGATCGCCGACTGGAAGAGCTGGACGACGAAGTTGATCCGGTACTGCAGCTCGTTCAGCACGCCGACCTTGAAGAAGAGCCAGCTCAGGCGGACCGTGTTCATCAGCCGCCGACCGCCGCGTAACGCCTGATCGCGTGCTTCCACGCGACGCGGAAGATCGCGAGTCCGATGAGGATCCAGAGCAGCTGCGCGCCGAGCCCCCGGAGCAGCTCCGTCGCGGACAGGTCGCCGACGAGGCTCTGGATCGGGAAGTAGAACGCCCACTGGAACGGCAGGTAGCGCGAGACGTCCTGCACCCAGTCCGGCATGAGCGGAAGCGGGACGAGCCGGCCGGAGAGCAGCAGCTCGATCGTCATCCAGAGGTCGAAGATGGCGGCGCCGCGCGTCGTCCAGAAGCAGAGCATCCCGAGGGCCTCCTGGAACATCGTCCGCAGCAGGTACGCCCCCCAGATCGCGAGGAAGAAGGCGACGACCTGGCCCGCGTTCGGGCTGAGCGTGGGGTGGAAGACGAGCGAGAGCCCGAGCGCGAGCGGAATCCAGAGCACGATGACGACGACCTTCCAGCCCGCGAAGTAGGCGATGTCGTAGTGCAGGGGCAGGACCGGCCGTAGGAGGTCCTTCGTCAGCTCGCCCTCCCGGATCCGGTGCTCCCAGAAGGGGGCGCCGAAGACGATGTTCATGTTCCGGACGAGCGTCCAGACGATGTAGTAGGCGGCGAGGTAGCCGACGGTGAGGCCCTGCACGGTGCCGCCGTTCTCCTCCGCGATCGTCGTCCACACGACGAGGTAGATCACGGGCTCGGCGACCATGCCGAACATGTAGAAGTAGTTGGCGGTGCGGTACTGGAACTGCTCGCTGACCGCCATGCGCATCGTGCTCAGGTAGAGGTCGACCATCGCCCGGACCCGGCCGACCTGGCGCAGCGGCGCGGTGTCCGCCGCCAGGGTGGTCATCGCCCGCTCCCGCACCGGCAAAGCCGGCACCCGCGCTCTCGCCCCGCTCCGGCGCCGGCGAAGCTGGCGCCTCCGCTCTTTGGCGGCTCCGTCCAGCCTCCGCCGGCGATGAGCTCCGTCGAGCCGACGCTCATGCGACGGCCTCCTCGGCCTTCTGCTCCTCGACCGCGTCGCGGCGCTCCTGCGCGAACACGAGCTCGATCACGTCCTCGATCGGCGGCTCCTCGATCGTCAGGTCGAGGACGGAGTGCTCCGCGAGCAGGCGCGCGGCGACGAGCGACGTCTCGTTCTTCGGCACCCGCAGCGTGACCCAGTCCCCGTCGCGGTGGATGACCTCGCCGTAGCGTGAGAGGTCGACCGTTCCGTCCTCGAGCGCGACGCCGATCGTCTTGTGCGCGGCGAACTGGTCGGCGAGCCCGGTGAGCGCGCCGTCGTACAGGATCTGCCCGTGGTGGATGACGATGACGCGCCGGCACAGCGCCTGCACGTCCGCCATGTAGTGGCTCGTGAGGAGGACGGTCGCGGCGTAGCGTTGGTTGTACTCGGCGACGAAGGCGCGGATGCGCTTCTGCATCGTCACGTCCAGGCCGATCGTCGGCTCGTCCAGGAAGAGCACCCGCGGCCGGTGGAGGAGCGAGCCCACGATCTCGACCTTCATCCGCTCCCCAAGGGAGAGGTTCCGCACCGGCTTGCGCACGAGGTCGCCGATGTCGAGGAGCTCGATCAGCTCGTCGCGCAGGTCGACGAAGTCCTCGCGCGGCAGGCGGTAGATCGCCCGGTTCAGCTCGAACGAGTCGAGCGCGGGCAGGTCCCACTGCAGCTGGTTCCGGTTCCCCATGACGAGCGTGATCTGGCGCAGGAAGTCCTTCTGCCGTCGCGAGGGCTCGAACCCGAGCACCCGCGCCTCGCCGCCGCTCGAGTAGAGGAGGCCCGAGAGCATCTTGAGCGTCGTCGTCTTGCCCGCCCCGTTCGGCCCGAGGAAGCCGACGATCTCGCCGGGGTCGATGTCGAAGGTGATCCCGTCCACCGCGCGCACCTCGCGCGAGCGGCGCCGAACGAGGCTCTTCGCGGCGGCCCAGAGGCCCGGCTCCCGCTCGGGGACCTGGAAGACCTTGCGCAGGCCGTCGACGTGAACCGCGCGTTCCCTCACCCCGACCTCTTGAGCTTCCCGTGCCGCTTCGCGTAGGTCTCCCCCCGCGCGAACACCCACAGGCCGAGCGGGATGGACACGACGCCGATGAGGAGCAGCGGCCAGAGGTCGCTCCACATGGCCGAGAGCCCGGCGCCGTCGAGGATTGCCTTCCGGATGCCGTCGAGCGCGTACGTCGCGGGGGAGATCTTCGCGATCCACTGCATCCACTCCGGGAGCACGCTGACGGGGTAGTAGACGCCGGAGACGACGAGCAGCGTCCCCTGGGCGACGAAGCCGAGCTGCGTCCCCTTCTCCGGGGAGATGAGGGGCAGCACCGACATCATCATCCCGATCCCGATGAACGAGATCGAGGCGACGACGAGCACGACGAAGGCGGGGAAGTACCGCGCGTCCGGGATCGAGAGGTTGAAGAAGAGGAACGCGCAGACGACGAAGAGGAAGATCGCGCGCACGAGCCCGTACGCGATCGCGAAGACGCCCTGCCCGGCGAGGTGCATCGCCCGCGAAAGCGGGGCCATGAAGGTGTACTCGATCGTCCCCTCCCAGCGCTCCCAGGCGACCGTCTCCATCAGGAACTCGAAGAGGATCCCGAGGTACGCCCAGACGACCGCCCCGATGAGAAGCGTCGTCATCGTCTCGTTCACGTCCAGGGAGCCGCCGCTCGCCTCGATTCCCTTGGCGATGAAGACGATCGTGAGCGTGTTCGCGACGGTCCAGACGAACCAGGCGACGTCCCACCAGATGTAGCGCTTGGTCAGATAGGCGTTGCGCTCGACGACGCCGCCGGCGCCGACGAGCTCCGCCCGCATGGTTCCCAGAAGCACGCGCATCAGGCAAACACCTCCCGGTCCTCGTCGTCCTCGTCCTGCTCGTCGGCCTCGAACTCGCGGCCGGTGGCGGCGAAGAACGCCTCCTCGAGCGTCGCCGCTCCGTACCTACGCGTGAGCTCGGCCGCCGGCTCGAGCGCGAGCAGGCGCCCGCGGTCGAGGATGCCGACACGCTCGGCGAGTGTCTCGGCCTCGGCGAGGTCGTGCGTGCAGAGGAGGATCGTCGAGTCGTGGCTCGAGCGGATCTCGCGGATGAACTCCTGCACCTCGAGCTTCGAGCGCGGGTCGAGCCCGGTCGTCGGCTCGTCCAGGAGCAGGAGCACCGGCGAGGTCAGCAGCGCTCGTGCGAGCGCGACCTTCTGCTGCATCCCGCGGGAGAGGCTCTCCATGGGCTCGTCGCGGCGGTCCGGCGGGAACCCGACGCGCTCGAGGATCTCCGGGATGAGGCCGCGCGTCTGGCGCGCGGTCATGCCGTAGTAGCGCGCCGCGTAGCTCAGGTTCTCCGCAGCGGACATCTTCTTGAAGAAGGAGGCCTCCACCGACACGCGGTTCACGAGCCGGCGCACGGCGCGCGCGTCCGAGACCACGTGGTGGCCGAAGATCGACGCCGACCCGCCGTCCGGCAGCAGGAGCGTCGAGAGCAGCCGGACGAGCGTCGACTTCCCGGAGCCGTTCTGGCCCAGGATGGCCACGGTCTCTCCGCGCTGCATCGTGAAGGTCACGCCGTCGAGCGCGAC
>JBKPTS010000088.1:0-10631 GCA_046735575.1 Actinomycetota bacterium | reverse complement strand
CCGCGCGCTCGCGCGCCGCCTCGTCTGGGCCGTGATCGCGATCGGCGTGCTCGCGGCGGCGGCGTGGGCGGGGGCGGCGCTCGTGCGCCACGACCGCGCGAGGTCGGCCCCCGCGACCACGGTGCCGGCGCCCGTCGAGCTGCACGTGATCTTCCCGGAGGGGTTCACGAGAGCGCAGATGGCGGAGCGCGTCGCCGCCGTGCGCCGGATCGCGATCGACCGGCGCGGTGTGACGCCCGCGCTCACGAAGGCCGGGTATATCGCCGCCACCGCGAGTGCGAAGCCTCCGCCCGAGTTCCGGAAGGACTGGCCCCGCGATCGCATCGAGGGCTTCCTCTTCCCGGCGACGTACGAGTTCACGAGGTCCACGGGTGCCGGCAAGCTCGTCCGCGAGCAGATCGGCTTCTTCCGGCGCGAGTGGCGAAAGGTCCACCTCCGCTACGCGCGCTCGAAGAACCTGACCCCGTACGACGTGCTGATCATCGCCTCGATGATCGAGAAGGAGGTCGCGGCGCCCGCCGAGCGGCCGCTCGTCGCGGCGGTCATCTACAACCGGCTGCACCTGCACATGCCGCTGCAGATCGACGCGACCACGCGCTACGGGCTCGGCATCCCGGGCACGAAGTCGCTCACGGCGTCGGCCCTCGCCAGTAAGAGCTCCTACAACACGCGCAACCGGCTAGGCCTGCCCCCGACCCCGATCTCGAACCCGGGCCTCGCGTCGATCGAGGCCGCGGCGCATCCCGCGCGGGTCGACTACCTGTTCTACGTGCGCAAGCCCGACGGCGTCCATCACTTCTTCACCGCGAGCGAGGCGGAGTTCAACCAGAAGAAGTGCGAGTACGGGTACGGCTGTTGACGGGCGACATCTCGGGGACGACCCGCCTCGTCGGCCTGCTCGGCTGGCCGGTGGAGCACTCGCTCTCGCCGCGCATGCAGAACGCCGCGTTCGCCGCGGCCGGCCTCGACCTGCGCTACGTCCCCCTGCCGACCCCGCCCGAGCGGCTCGACCAGGCGCTCGCGGGGCTCGTGGCTCTCGGCTTCGTCGGCGCCAACGTGACGACGCCGCACAAGCTCGCGACCGCCCGGCTCTGCGGCTCGGCCAGCGTCTCGGTCAACACCCTCGTCGTGCGAGACGGCACGCTGGAAGCCACGAGCACCGATGCCGCCGTCCTCGAGGGGCTCGCCGCCGAGCGCCCGGCGGTCCTCGGAGACGGCGGCGCGGCACAGGCGTTCCTCGAGGCGCTTCCGGGCTCGCGCCGGTTCTCGCGCCGCACGGCCTGGCCGCCGGACGTGAGCGGCTGCGACGTCGTCGTCAACGCGACCTCGGCCCGCGCGGAGATGCTCCTCGAGCTCGCGCCGGGGCAGACGCTCGTCGACCTGCCGTATCCCGAGACGGCCACCGCCGAGGCCGCCCGGGCGGCGGGCGCCCGCGTCGTCACGGGCCTCGACGTCCTCGTCGCGCAGGGGGCCGCCTCGTTCGAGATCTGGACCGGGCTGCCCGCTCCGGTCGAGGCCATGCGCGCCGCGATCGGGCTGCCTCCCGACTCCCTGTAGGGTCGCCCCGTGCGCATCGTCGTGCTGAACGGGGTGAACCTCGACGTCGTCGGGCGCCGCGATCCGGACGTATACGGCGGGATCACGATCTCGGAGCTCGAGACGCGCATCTACGACTGGGCCTCGGAGCTCCACTGCACGGTCCGCTGCCGCCAGACAAACAGCGAGGGAGAGTACGTGGACTGGTGCCACGACGCGCTCGACTGGGCGGACGGCATCGTCCTGAACCCCGGCGCGTGGTCGCACTACTCGTGGGCCATCCACGACGCGGTCGAGCTCTTCACGGTCCCGGTCGTCGAGGTGCACCTCTCCGACGTCACCGCACGCGAGGAGTGGCGCAGGTTCTCGGTGCTCGAGGGGCTGGTGACGGCGAGGGTGGTCGGGAAGGGGCCGGACGGGTACCGCGAGGCCCTCGAGGTGCTCACCGGGAGCGAATCGTGAGAATCGAGGCGCTCGCCGCGCGCATCGAGTTGCCGCTGCTCGTGACCGCGCCGGCGAACGTCTGGTACCTGACGGGCCTCCGCAGCTCCAACGCCGCCCTGCTCGTGGAGCCGGATGCGAGCGCGACCGTCTACACCGACTTCCGCTACGCGCAGAAGGCGCGCGGCGTGGAGGGCGTGGAGTTCGTCGAGACCTCGCGCTACCTCTACCCGTCCCTCGCCGAGCTGCTCTCCGGCCGGCGGCTCGGGTTCGAGGAGGCGCACCTCACGGTGTCGTCGCACCGCACCCTCGGCGAGGGGGGTCTCGACCTCGTGCCCACGGCCGGCCTCGTCGAGGGCCTGAGAGCGGTCAAGGACGACGCCGAGCTCGCCGCCATGCGGCGTGCGGGCGAGCTCTCGGACGAGGTCTTCGGCGCGCTCGCGAAGGAGCGGTTCAGCGGGCGGACGGAGCGTGAGCTCGCCTGGTGGATCGAGCGCGGCTTCCGCGAGGCCGGTGCCGAGGCGACCTCGTTCCAGACGACGGTCGCCGCCGGCCCGAGCGCGGACGCGCCGCACGCCGACCCTGGAGAGCGGGTCATTGAGCGCGGCATGCTCGTCGTCGTGGACGCCGGCTGCATGGTCGAGGGCTACTGCTCGGACTGCACGCGCACGTTCTCGACCGGCGATCCTCCGCAGCGCCTGCTCGACGCATACGAGCTCTGCCTCGAGGCGCAGCTCGCGGGGCTCGCAGCCGTGCGCCCCGGCGTCTCGGGCCGCGACGCGGACGCCGCGTCGCGGGAGCCGATCGAGAGCGCCGGGTTGGGGCAGGCATACGGCCACGGGCTCGGGCACGGGGTCGGGATCGAGGTTCACGAGGCTCCCGTGCTGCGGCCGGAGTCGCGCGACGTGCTAGAGCCCGGCAACGTCGTCACCGTCGAGCCGGGGATCTACCTGCCCGGTGAGGGCGGCGTCCGCATCGAGGACCTCGTGCTCGTGACCGCAGACGGGTCCGAGCGGCTGACTCAGTTCCCGAAGGAGCTGGCGACCGTCGCCTGACTAGACTCGGCGGCCGTATGGCCGAGGCCGTCTCCACGAACCAGTTCCGGAACGGGATGCACATCGAGCTCGACGGCTCCGTGTGGCGCATCGTCGAGTTCCAGCACGTGAAGCCGGGAAAGGGAGGCGCCTTCGTGCGCACGAAGCTGAAGGCGCTCGACTCCGGCGCCGTCGTCGACCGCACGTTCCGCGCGGGCGAGCGCTTCCCGCGCGTCCACACCGAGGTCAAGAACCTCCAATTCCTGTACGACGACGGGAGCGAGGCGCACTTCATGGACGCGGAGACCTACGACCAGTTCGGCCTCCCGCATGCGGACGTCGCCGACGAGCTCGCCTACCTCGCGCCCTCGAGCACGGTGCAGATGCTGACCGTGAACGGGAAGCCGGCGGGCATCCAGCTCCCGGGCTCGGTCGAGCTCACCGTGTCCGAGACGGAGCCGGCCGTGCGGGGCGACACGGTCTCGAACGTGACCAAGCCGGCGAAGCTCGAGACGGGCGCGGTCGTGCAGGTCCCGCTCTTCGTCGACACAGGGGAGCGGATCAAGGTCGACCCTCGCGACGGCCGTTACATCTCGCGCGCCTAGATAAGGTCCAGCCCCGTGCCGAAGCTGGTCGACACGACCGTCCGCCTGCTCTCGCAGGAGCCCTTCACGGGCCACGTCCCGACGGCCGAGGTGCTCCGGGTGGCGGAGATCATGGACCGCGCGGGCTTCGCTTGCCTCGAGGTCTCCGGCGGCGGCGTCTTCGACGCCACGGTGCGGCGGAGGGTGGAGAGCCCGTGGGAGCGGATCCGCGCGATCAAGGCACGGGTCTCGACCCCGCTCGGGATCGCGCTCCGCGGGCGCTTCCTCGTCGGCTCCAGGCCGGTGAGCGGGGACATCGTCGGGCGCTTCGTCGCCTGTGCCGCGGAGAACGGGATCGAGGTGTTCAGGCTCCACGATCCCCTGAACGACGTGAGCAACCTCGCCGAGGCCGGAGCGGCGATCACGAGCGCGGGCGGCGCGTTCCACGCCGGGCTCGTCTACAGCCCGGGCCGGACCGGGGAGATGGACGCGCTGATCGAGGCGGGCCGCAGGCTCCCGGATCTCGGCGCTACGAGGGTGATCGTCAACGATCCGACCGGCGCGCTCTTCCCGCATCTGGCCCAGGAGCTCGTGGGCAGGATCAAGGAGGCGAGCGGGCTCCCCGTGGGCTTCTACGTCCACGGCTCGGCCGGGGTCGGCCTCGCGGGCACGCTGGCGGCGGTCGAGGCGGGGGCGGATCTCGTCGCCACCGCGGTGTACCCGCTCGCGCTCACCCTGCACCGCGTCTCGGGCGAGTCGCTGGCGGAGTCGCTCGAGGGGCTCGGGCAGTCGGTAGGCCTCGACACCGACCGGCTGTGGGAGGCGGCTGACGTGATCGACGAGTACATCGGCGACGAGCCGGTCGCCCCGCTCGCGCCCCGGATCGCCGTGCGAGCGGCCGAGTACGACCTTCCGGCCGGCCTCGTGGCCGCGCTCGACGTCCACCTCCGTGCGAACGCCGCCTCGGACCGTCTGCTCGAGGTGCTCGAGGAGGTGGGTCGGGTCCGCGCCGAGGCCGGGTGGCCGCCGTTGGCGGCTCCCATCGGGCAGATCCTCGCCTCGCAGGCGCTTCTGCACGTGCTTGAGGCCCGCCGCTACGGGACCGTGATCGACGAGTTCCGCGCGCTCGTCCAGGGCGCGTACGGCGTCACCCCGGAGCCGATCGACCCGACGGTTGAGCGCGCCGTGGAGCTCCTGGCCCCGCGCGCGGCGCTCGCCGACGAGCCGTTGACCGCCGACGAAGTGCGTGAGCGGGCGGAGGGTCTCGCCGCGAGCGAGGAGGAGCTCGTCCTCCTCGCCATGTTCGGAACCGAGGCGGAGGAGCTCCTGCGCCGAATCCGTGCTCGCCATTCGGGCGAGGCGGCCCTCATCGCGGAGGACGCCGACGCGGAGCGGGCAGGCCGCATCCGCGAGCTCGTGAAGATCGTGCAGGAGTCGGGCGTCGGCGAGATCGAGATCGAGGACGAGGGCATGCGGGTCTCCGTCCGGCGCGCCGACGAGCCGCTGCTCTCCGGGGCGGCGCCTCCCGCGCAGGCGGAGGGCGAGGTCGCGGTCACCACCGAGGCGCCGCCAGCGGATGGCGTCGCGCGGGTGGAGTCGCCGATGGTCGGCGTCTTCTACCGCGCACCGAGCCCGGGGGCTCCCGCCTTCGTGAACGTGGGCGACGCGGTCGTGCCGGGACAGACGCTGTGCCTGCTCGAGGCGATGAAGCTCTTCAACGAGCTGAAGGCCGAGGTCGCCGGCATGGTGCGCGCGATCCACGTGGAGAACGCCGAGCCGGTCGAGTTCGGGCAGCTCCTGTTCGAAATCGAGCCGGTGCTGGCGCCACCGGCCGTCTAGAGGGGGCCGCGTGTTCTCCCGCGTCCTCGTCGCGAACCGGGGAGAGATCGCCGTCCGGGTCATTCGCGCGCTGCACGAGCTCGGGATCGAGGCCGTCGCCGTGTACTCGACCGCCGACGAGGGCTCGCTGCACGTCGAGCTCGCGGACCGGGCCGTCTGCATCGGACCTCCCGCCGCGGCGGAGAGCTACCTGCGGATCCCGAACGTCGTGGCCGCCGCCGAGACGACGGGCTGCGACGCGCTCCATCCCGGCTACGGCTTCCTCGCCGAGAACCCGGCCTTCGTGCGTGCGTGCGAGGAGTCGGGGATCGTCTTCGTCGGCCCTCCCGCCGAGGTCATGGAGCGAATGGGCGACAAGGTGCGCGCGAAGGAGGAGCTGCGCAGGGCCGGCGTGCCGCTCGTCCCCGGCTCCGAGGGGACCGCGGAGCTCGCCGCGCTCGGGTCCGTCGCCGGCGAGCTCGGCTTCCCCGTCCTGCTCAAGGCGGCCGCGGGCGGCGGCGGCAAGGGGATGCGCGTGGTCGCCTCGGAGGACGAGCTCGAAGGCGCCTACGGAGCTGCGGCGGCCGAGGCCGAGGCGGCCTTCGGCGACGGCTCGCTCTACCTGGAGAAGGTGCTCCAGCCGGCGCGGCACGTCGAGATCCAGGTGCTGTGCGACGCCGAAGGCGGGGTGCTCACGCTCGGCGAGCGCGAGTGCTCGATCCAGCGGCGCCACCAGAAGCTGGTGGAGGAGTCGCCCTCTCTCGCGCTCACGGACGAGACCCGCGAGGAGATGGAGGCCGCCGTCGAGCGCGCGTGCTCGGCCATCGGGTACCGGAACGCCGGCACCTTCGAGTTCCTCCTCGCGCCGGAGGGGACGTTCCACTTCATCGAGGTGAACTGCAGGCTGCAGGTCGAGCATCCCGTGACCGAGCTCGTGACGGGCATCGACATCGTGCGCGAGCAGATACGGATCGCCGCGGGGGAGCCGCTGGCGAGGACGGGCCGGGCACCGCGGCAGGGGCACGCGATCGAGATCCGCATCAACGCGGAGGACCCCGCGAACGCGTTCGCGCCCGCGCCAGGACGGATGACCCGTTTCCGCCCCCCGCTCGGAGGGGGCGTGCGCGTGGACACGGCGCTCCGCGAGGGCGAGGAGATCCCGCCCTACTACGACTCCTTGATCGCGAAGCTCTCCGTCCGGGACGAGACGAGGCCGTTCGCGCTCGCCCGCGCCGTCCGCGCGCTCGGTGAGCTCGAGGTCGAGGGAGTTCCCACCACGCGCGAGCTCGCGCTCGACGTGCTCGCCTCGGCGCCGTTCACGTCCGGCGAATACTCCACGTCGACGCTCGCCGAGCTCGCCGGGCGCGTGCCGTCGCTCGTTCGCCGATGAGCCCGGTCACGGGGCGGCGGGCGGCGAGGCGAACCGCGCTCTTCCTCCTCTATCAGTGGGACCTCACGGGCCAGCCGCTCGCCTCGCTGTACGAGGGCGAGCCGGACGAGTTCGCAACGTCGCTGGCCGAGGGGGTCGCCGAGCGGGCGCAGGGCCTCGACCGCCGGGTGACGGAGTCCTCCGACGAGTGGGCCGCCGAGCGCATGGGTACGCTCGAGCGGAACATCCTGCGGATCGGGGTCTACGAGATCGAGGAGAGGACGGTGCCGCCCGAAGTCGCGATCAACGAGGCCGTGGTGCTCGCCAAGCGGTATGCGTCCGACGACGCGGCCAAGCTCGTGAACGGGATCCTCGCCCGGATCGCGCGGGAGGAGGCGGCCGCCTGAGCTCCGTCGACGAGCACCTGAGCCGGGCAGAGGAGCTGCTCGGGACGCTCACCGAGCGGAGCGACGAGCTCGAGCGGCTCTCGCAGGCCGACGATCTCGACGCCGACTCGGCGGTCGACGTCATCGCCGAGATCGCGGAGCTGGCGAAGCAGATCGAGGCCGAGCTCACGAGAGCGCGCTCGCTCGCAGATGCCGCTCCGTAGCCTCGACGAGCTGCGCGAGCTGGTCGAGGAGTACCTCTCGGAGCTGCCCTTGACGGGCGAGCTCGGCGGGCTGCAGGACGCGCTCCGGTACGCGTACGAGGCGGGGGGGAAGCGGGTCCGGCCGGTGCTCTGCCTGGCCGTCGCCGAGGCGGCGGGCGGCGACGTCGAGCAGGCCCTGCCGGGCGCTGCGGCCGTCGAGCTCGCGCACTCGTTCTCGCTCGTCCACGACGACCTCCCGGCGCTCGACGACGACGACACCCGGCGCGGCCGCCCCAGCGCTCACGCCGCGTTCGGGGAGGGTGTTGCGGTGCTCGCGGGCGACGCGCTGCTCGCCGAGGCGTTCCGTCTCGCGCTCACCTACGAGCGGCCCGAGGCGGGGCGCGAGCTGGCGGCGGCGACGCTCGGGATGATCGGCGGGCAGTACCGCGACATCACGGGCGACGACGGCGACCTCGAGGGGCTCCAGCGCCTGAAGACCGGGCGGCTGTTCGCCGCGGCCGTCGGGCTCGGGCTCTGGGCTGCGGAGGTGCCGCCGGGGGAGCAGGCGCCCTGGCGCGCCTTCGGGGAGGAGCTCGGCCCGCTCTTCCAGGTCGTCGACGACCTCCTGGACGGCGACGGCATCGTCGAGCGCGTCGGAGTCGAGCGCGCCCGTGCGCTCGCCGACGAGGCGGCGGAGCGCACCCGGGCCGCGCTCGACGCGGTCGCCGGCGACACGTCCGTCCTGCGCGAGCTCGTCGACGGCCTGGCCGTCAGGACGAGCTGACGGCGCTAGCCTCGGGCACATGAAACGGCGGCTGGACACGCTGCTCGTCGAGCGCGGCCTCGCGGAGACGAGGAGCCAGGCCCAGGCCCTCGTCCTCGCAGGCAGGGTCGAGGGGTACGACAAGCCCGGCCAGCAGGTGGACGACGCGGCGGAGCTGCGCGTGTCGGCTCCGGCGCGTTTCGTCTCGAGGGGCGGCGAGAAGCTGCGCCACGCGCTCGACGTTCTCGCCGTCGAGGTCGCAGGGCGGGACTGCGCGGACGTCGGCGCGTCCACCGGAGGCTTCACGGACTGCCTGCTCCAGGCGGGTGCCGCGCGGGTCGCCGCGATCGACGTCGGCTACGGCCAGCTGCATCCGCGCGTGCGCGCGGATCCGCGCGTCACCGTCCTCGAGCGGACGAACGCCCGCACGCTCCGCGAGCTCCCGTTCGCGCCCGAGCTCGTCACCTGCGACGTCTCCTTCATCGGCGTCGCGAAGGTGCTCCCGCCGGTCCTCGCCCTCGCAAGGCCGGGCTGGGAGGCGCTCGTCCTCGTCAAGCCTCAGTTCGAGGCCGGGAGGGCGAAGGCGCCACGCGGCGTCGTGCGCGACCCGGAGGTACGGCGGGAGGTCCTCGAACGCGTGCTCGAGTCCGCCCAGGAGTGGGATGGCCGGGCCGTGGGGGTCGTAGACTCTGGGCTACCCGGTCCCAAGGGCAACCGGGAGTTCTTCGTCCATCTCGTGAACCGTCCGGGCCGAGCGCATCGCGATGACATCGACCGCTGGATCGACGAGGCCGTCGATCGCGCCTAGGGCCGTCTCGCGCGCGGCGGTGGTCACGCACGGGCAGCCGCGCCAGATCGGCGCCGGGCTCGCGAGGCTGCAGTCGGTCGCCCGCGAGCACGGGGTCGAGCTGCTCTACCCGAGCGACGAGGCGGAGAAGCACGGCCTCGCCGTGGGCGACGGCGACACGAGCGCCGACATCGCCGTCGTGCTCGGCGGCGACGGGACCGTGCTCCGCGCCCTGACCCGGTACCTCGGGACCGGCATCCCCGTGATCGGGGTCAACTTCGGACGGGTGGGGTTCCTGAGCTCGATGGGGCGCCGCGAGCTCGAGGCCGGCCTCGCGCGTGTCTTCGCCGGCGGGTACGAGGTCGTCGAGCTGCCGACGCTCGAGGTCTCGCATCCCGACGGCTCGGCGCGGGCGGTGAACGACGTCGTCATCGCGAGCGCCGAGATGGGCCGCATGATCGAGCTCGAGCTCGCGGTCGGCGGCGAGCAGCTGGGCAAGCAGCCCTGCGACGGGATCATCTGCTCGACGCCCTCGGGCTCGACCGCCTACAACCTCTCGAACGGCGGCCCGGTGCTCATGTGGGGGCTCGAGGCGATCGCGCTGACGTACGTCGCGGCGCACTCCCTGCACGCTCGACCGCTCGTCGTCCCACCGGGCGCGGACATCATCGTCTGGAACCGGACGAGCGAGGTCGACGCAGGGGTGCTCGCGGACGGGCACCACGTCTCCACCCTCGCCTCGGCCGGCCGCGCGGTCGTGCGCATGGGCGAGGAGCGCTCCCTGCTCGCGACGCTGCCCGAGGCGACCTTCGTCCGCCGCTACCGGCAGAGCTTCGCCTCCTAGAGGAGGCTAGGGGCGGAGACGCCGCCGCGCGCGCCGCGACGGCGCGATCCCCACTCCGCTCGCCCGCGCTCGCCCGCGCCCGCCGGCGCACGACGACCGCGTAGAGCGCGGCTTTCATGCACGGCGCCGTACCCCGGGCCTGACACGTTCGCCCGTTCGTGAATCGTTACGCCCGGTAGCGGCGCGAGCCGGAACGTGGGCTAGGTTGTCCTCGGCGCGTGCTTCGGAGGCTCCGCATCGAGAACCTCGTCCTCATCCGCGAGGCGGACCTCTCGTTCGGGCCGGGGTTGCACGCAGTCACGGGCGAGACCGGCGCGGGCAAGACGATCTTCGCCCAGGCTATCGGGCTGCTGCTGGGCGCGCGTGCGGACGCGTCCTCCGTCGGGAGCGAGGGGAGCGAGGCCTACGTCGAGGCCGAGCTGGACGTGCCCGAAGGCTTCTTCGACGAGGAGGACGTCGGAGCGCTCGCGGAGCTCCGTCCTGAGGACGAGCCCGGGCTCGTGCTCGCGCGCCGCGTCTTCGCGGACGGCCGGACGCGCGCCTACGCCTGGGGCCGGGCGGTCGCGCGCGAGGACGTCGCCGGCGCGGCCGAGCGCCTGATCGCGATGTCGGGACAGTTCGAGCAACGCCGCCTCGCGCGGCCGGCGTTCCAGCTCGACGTGCTGGACGCGTTCTGCGGCGCCGAGCAGCTCGAGCGACGGCGGGAGGCGTCGCTCGTCTGGCGGGAGCTGCTCGCCGCACGGCGGCGTCACGACGAGCTGACGCGTGACGCCGATGCCGTCGCGGCACGACGCGCCGAGCTCGAGCTCCTCGTGGAGGAGACGGAGGGATTCGGGATTGGCGACGAGGAGAGGCTCAGGGCTGTC
>JBKPTS010000087.1:0-8318 GCA_046735575.1 Actinomycetota bacterium | reverse complement strand
GAGCCATCGGCTGAGCGCGGACGAGGTCGCCGCGCGCCGCCCGGCCGCGCTCGTCCTCTCGGGAGGGCCCGCCTCGGTCTATGCGGAGGGCGCCCCCGAGGTCGACCCGAGGATCTTCGAGCTCGGGATCCCGAGCCTCGGCATCTGCTACGGGATGCAGCTCATGGCACGGGACCTCGGCGGCTCCGTGGAGCACACCGGCGTCGCCGAGTTCGGCAAGGCGGAGCTCCGGGCGGAGGAGTCGGCGCTCTTCCACGACCTCCCGCCCGAGCAGACCGTGTGGATGAGCCACCGCGACTCCGTCACCGCGCCGCCGGCCGGCGCCGTGGTCACCGCGTCCTCGCCCACGACCCCGATCGCCGCCTTCGAGGACACCGCGCGCCGACTGTACGGCGTCCAGTTCCACCCGGAGGTCGTGCACACCCCGCACGGCCAGGAGGTCCTGAAGAACTTCCTCTACGAGGTCGCGGGAGCTCCGCCCACCTGGACTCCGGCCGCGGTGATCGAGGAGCAGGTCGCGCGGGTCCGCGCCGCGGTCGGCTGGGAGCGGGTCCTGTGCGCGCTCTCCGGCGGCGTCGACTCGGCGGTGGCGGCGTTGCTCGTGCACAAGGCCGTGGGCGACCAGCTCACCTGCGTCTTCGTCGACCACGGGCTGCTGCGCGAGAACGAGGCGGAGGAGGTCGTTGAGACGTTCGCGGGCCACTTCCACGTCCCGCTCGTCCACGTCCAGGCGCAGCAGCGCTTCCTCTCCCGCCTGGCCGGCGTCTCCGACCCCGAGGAGAAGCGCAAGATCGTCGGCGAGGAGTTCATCCGTGTGTTCGAGGAGGAGGCGCGGAAGCTGGGAAACGTTCGCTACCTCGTCCAGGGCACGCTCTACTCGGACGTGATCGAGTCGGGCGGGGCCGACGAGGGCGTCGCGGCGAAGATCAAGTCCCACCACAACGTCGGCGGGCTGCCGGCCGACATGCGGATGGAGCTCGTCGAGCCGCTCCGGCTCCTCTTCAAGGACGAGGTGCGGCGCGTCGGGGAGGAGCTCGGCCTGCCCGAGCGCATGGTCTGGCGCCAGCCGTTTCCCGGCCCCGGGCTCGCCATCCGCATCGTCGGCGAGGTGACGGAGGAGCGGCTCGCGATCCTGCGCCGAGCCGACGCGATCCTGCTCGAGGAGATCCGCCGGGCCGGCCTCTACCGCGACCTCTGGCAGAGCTTCGCCGTGCTACCGGCGATCCGCTCCGTCGGCGTGCAGGGCGACGAGCGGACCTACGCCTATCCGATCGTCGTCCGCGCCGTCACCTCCGAGGACGCCATGACCGCCGACTGGGCCCGCCTGCCGTACGAGGTGCTGGAGGCGATCTCGAGCCGGGTCATCAACGAGATCCCCGGCGTGAACCGCGTCGTCTACGACGTCTCCTCGAAGCCGCCGGCGACCATCGAGTGGGAGTAGCCCTTCCCGCCGAGCGCGCTCGGCTAGGCTCGCCCGCGTCCACGACGGCGAGGGGAGGTAGCGCGTGAGCGTGAGCGATCCGTGGGAAGACGAGGGCTTCGGGGGCGAGAACGACTGGGCCGCGGAGAGCGTCGAGAAGGACGTCGAGGAGGACGAGCTGCTCGAGGACGAGGAGCTCGAGGACGAGCTCGATCAGGCCGACCTGGCCGAGCTCGACGACGACGGGAAGTAGCCGCATGGATTTCCGCGAGCTCCTCCTGCGCCGGCGCATGGTCCGGCACTACCGTGACGAGCCGGTCTCGCGGAAGTCCATCGAGCGGATCGTCGAGACGATTCGACGCGCACCGAGCGCCGGCTACAGCCAGGGCCAGCGCCTGCTCGTGGTCACGGAGCTGGAAGGCAGAGCCGAGATCGCGCGCATCGCGGGCGACGGCCCCGACGAAGGCCTCGAGCCGTGGCTCGAGACCGCGCCCGTGCACGTCCTTGTCTGCACGCGCGAGGGCGACTATCACGACCGCTACCGGCAGCCGGACAAGCTGGCCGCGGCGGGCGGCGAGGAGATCGAATGGCCCGTTCCCTACTGGTTCGTGGACGCCGGGGCGGCTCTCATGCTCCTGCTGCTCGCGGCGGTCGACGAAGGTTTGGCGGCCGGCGTGTCCGGTGTGCCGCTCGCCCATGCGGCCGAGCTCAGGGACGCGTTCGGCATCCCGGAGGACGTGAGCGTCGTCGCGCTCGTGACGATCGGCCACCCCGCTCCGGACCCCGGCTGGAGCGCCGTCACGAGCCGCCGCACGCAGCCGCGGCGCGAACCCGAGCAGATGATCCGCCGGGAGCGCTGGATCTAGCGGACTTCGAAGCCCCGCAGAGCTTCCGGGGCCTCCTCGATCACCTCGACCCGGTCCACCCGCGCTCCCTGCGGACCGATCCCGCACAGCTCGACGAGCCGCTCGACTGCCTCGGGCTCGCCCTCGAGCACGGCCTCGACCGTGCCGTCGCGGGCGTTGCGCACCCAGCCGGCGACGCCCCGCGCCTGCGCCTGGCGTCTCACGGTGTCCCGGAAGAACACGCCTTGCACGAGCCCGTGGACGACGACGCGGCGACGGATCACGGGAGGCGCAGGACCCCCCGCGGGTCGATCTCGACGGCGACCCGCTCGCCCGCGCCCGGATGTGCGAGCGAGGCGACGACCGCGTCCACGACGTCGCCGCTGTCGAGGCGGAGCCTGAGCCGCACCGTCGCACCTTGCCGGACCGCCGCCTCGACCACGGCGTTTCCGGCGTCGCCGTCCGCGGACGCCACGTGGACGGCCTCCGGCCTCACGACCGAGCCGTCGCCCAGCGCGGGGAGACCGAGGAAGTGCGCGAGGTCGGCATCGGCCGGATGCGCCCAGAGCTCGTCCGGAGTGCCGACCTGCACCAGCTTCCCGCTCCGCATGACAGCCACCCGGTCCCCGAGCGCGAACGCCTCCGCCTGGTCGTGCGTCACGTAGACCGCCGTCGCGCTCACCTGCTCGAAGAGCCGGGCGAGGTCGTCGAGCAGCCGGTCGCGGAGCCGCCGGTCGAGGGATCCGAGCGGCTCGTCGAGCAGCAGGACGCGGGGCTCGGGCGCGAGCGCCCGCGCCAGCGCCACGCGCTGCTGCTCTCCGCCCGAGAGGGTCGTCACCGATCTCCGCTCGAAGCCGGCGAGGCCGACGAGGTCGAGCAGTTCCCGCACTCGTGCCTCGATCTCCGGGGCGGGCTTGCCCTGCATGCGCAGCCCGAAGGCGACGTTGCCGGCCACGTCGCGGTGGTGGAAGAGCGCGTGATCCTGGAAGACGAGGCCGATCCCTCGCCGGTGCGGGGGTACGGCGGCGAGGTCTCGGCCGTCGAGCACGACGCGTCCCGCGTCGAGCCGCTGCAGCCCCGCGACGACGCGGAGGAGGGTCGTCTTCCCGGACCCGCTCGGCCCGAGGACGGTGACGACCTCGCCGTCGCAGATCTTCAGCGAGACGTCGTCGAGCGCTGCTCGCTCGGCGAACCGGACGGCGGCGTGCTCGACCTGCAGCATCAGAGCCAGCCGAGTCGCCGGACCCGGATCCGCTCGACGAGGAAGACGGACACGGCGGTCAACACCAAGAGGACGACCGCGAGCGCGTCCGCCTCGGCCGTGTTCAGCTCTCCCGGCCGCGAGAGGAAGCGGAAGATCGCGACCGGGAGCGTGGGCCGGTCGGGCCGCGCGAGGAACACGGTCGCCCCGAACTCGCCGAGCGAGATCGCGAACGCGAACCCAGCCGCGACGGTGAGCGCGCGCAGGGCGACCGGGAGGTCGACCTCCTGCCAGACGCGGGCCGGCGGAGCTCCGAGCACGGCGGCGGCCTCCCGTTGCCGCTCGTCGATCGCGCGCAGCGTCGGCACCACGATCCGGACGACGAACGGGATGGCCACGAGCGCCTGCGCCACCGGGACGATCCAGGGCGCCGCACGGACGTCGATCGGCGTGCGGTCGAACGTGATCACGAACCCGAAGCCGAGCATGACGGCGGATGCCCCGAGCGGCAGCATCAGCAGCCCGTCCAGGAACCGCGATCCCCCTCGTCGCGAGCCCGCTATCGCGAACGAGGCGAGGCCGCCCACCACGACCGCGAGCATCGTCGCCGCCGCCGCGTAGACGAGGGAGTTGAAGACCGCCTCCCACGGTGTCGCGAGCAACGCCGCCGTCGGCCGCGTCAGCGCCCGGTAGGCGCCGAAGCCGTGCCCGTCCCCCGCGGCGAGCGAGCGCTCGACGAGCGCCGCGAGCGGCAGGCCGAGGAAGAGGGCGAGACCTCCCAGGCTCGCCGCGACCACCGCCTTCTCCCCGAGCCCCCGTGGCCGTCGCAGGACGTCGTGCTCCGCGCGGAGCTGCCCGCGCACGGCCGGCCGTCCCTCGAGCCGGCTCGACACCGTCACCGCGAGCGCCACGCAGAGCAGTTGCACGAGCGAGAGAACCGCCGCGGCGCGGAGGTCGAAGCTGCGGACCGCCTGGTCGTAGATCTCGGTCTCGAGCGTCGAGTAGCCGGGGCCGCCGAGGATGAGCACGATCCCGAACGACGTGAACGAGAAGAGGAAGACGATCGCGGCTGCGGCGGTGAGCGCAGGGGTGAGCAGCGGCAGCGTCACCTCGCGGAAGCGGCGCCACGGCCCCGCGCCGAGCGTCGACGCCGCCTCGCTCACGCGGCGATCGAGCCCCGCCCAGAACGTCCCGACCACCCGCACGACGACGGCCACGTTGAAGAACGCGTGCGCCACCAGGATCGCCGCCCAGCCGCGCTGGAGGCCTTGCGGCAGGATCGCGAGGAACGCGAGGGCGACGACGACCGTGGGCAGGACGAACGGGACCGTGACGATCGCCCGCACCGCAGCCCGACCCCGGAAGTCGTAGCGGCCGAGGACGTATGCCGCGGGGAGCGCGACGAGGACGGTGAGCGCCGTGGAGGCGAGCGCCTGCCAGGTCGTGAACCAGAGAACGTCTCTCGTGTTCGGATCGGCGAGCACGCTCCACGCCGACTCGCCTCCTCCCGAGCCCAGCCCGCGCGCGAGTATCTCCCCGAGCGGGAAGAGGAAGAAGAAGGCGACGAAGGCCAGCGGTAGCCCGTACACGACGCCTCGCCAGGCGCGCGAGCTCAGTGGAGCACGAGGTCGGTCCATTCCTTCACCCAGCGGTCGCGGTTCGCCCCGATCTCGGCGGGCGGGAGCTCGAGCGGGCGCGTGGCCTGCGGCGGGTAGCGACGAAAGATCCGGGGCAGGCGGACGCCGTCCCGCGCGGGGAGCACGAACATCGTCAGCGGCATCCCCGCCTGGAAGCGCCTCGTGAGCAGGAAGTCGACGAGCTTCCGCGCGCCGCTCGGGTCGTGGGCGCCGCGCAGCACGCCCGCGAACTCGATCTGCCGGAAGCAGGAGCCCGGGATCACCGCGACCGGTGAGCTCGCGAGCTTCTTGTCGGCGAAGTACACGGCGGCGGCCGGATCGGTCGAGTAGGAGACGACGATCGGGTACCTCCCGCGCGGCGAGCCGGCGGTGAAGCGGGCGTTGTACGCCTCCTCCCAGCCGTCGGTGACGAGGGCGCCGCCGGCCCTGAGCTCTTTCCAGTACGCGGCCCAGCCGGAGGCGCCGAAGCGCGCGATCGTGGCGAGCATGAACGCGAGCCCGGGCGTCGACGTCTGCGGGTTCTCGACGACGAGAAGGCGTGCGTACCGGGAGCGCGCGAGGGACGCGAGCGACGCGGGCGGCGTGAGGTGACGGCTCGCGAACCAGCCTCGGTCGTAGACGGCGCACACCTCTGAGTGGTCGATCGGGACGACCCGATGCTGCGGGTCGAGGTCGTACTGCCGGTTCACCTGGCCGAGGGCCGGCGGAGTGTAGGGGACGAAGAGGTTGCCGGCGAGCGCGCGAGAGAGCAGGTTGTTGTCGACGCCGAAGAAGACGCCCCCCTCGGGATTCCCCGCGGTGAGCAGCGCCCGCGTCAGCGCTTCGCCTGCGTCCCCCGCCTGCAGAATCCTCAAGCGGAGGCCCGTCTCGTGCTCGAACGCCTGCCGTACCGGCTTCGAGACGACGAACGAGTCGTGCGTCACGAGCACGACGTCGTTCGGCTTGCCGCTACCGCAGGCGGCGAGCCCGAGCGCCACGACGAGCGCGAGCCAGAGCGAGAGCGCCTTGTACCAACGTGTAACTCGGCTCATTCCTCGCGCCCTCCCGGACGGATCGCGACGAGCACGCCGTCCTCGAGGCTCACGCGGGCCTCCGGCTCGGTGAAGACGTTCGAGACGCCTCGGCTCGAGCCCGGCTCGAGCGTCTCGCCGTTCAACGGGTATGCGAGACCCTTCGTTCGCACGCCGACCGCGGGGCCGTGGAGGGCGAGGAGCGACGCCAGCTCTCCCGGCTTCCCCTCGAGCGTGCGCTCGCCGCGGACCGCGAGCGCGAGGGCGGTCCCCACCTGGGCGTCGAGCCGCACGCCCGCGTATTTCGCCGAGCCGAGGAGCAGGAGCGCCGAGAGCAGATGGTCCAGCCGGCCGCCGTCGTCGGCCAGGACGACGACCCGGGTCGCGCCGAGCTCGAGCGCCGCGTCGAGCGCGAGCTCGAGGTCGGTCGCGTCCTTCTCCTCCGGATGCCGCTCGATCCGCGCGCCGGCTGCGACCGCCTCCTCCACGTCCTTGGGCTCCGCCGAGTCGAGATCTCCGATCACCGCCTCGACCCGGAGCCCGAGCGCCAGCGCGTGCCCGACGCCTCCGTCGGCGGCGAGCACGCGGGCGTCGGCGGGCACGAGGGCCGCGACGTCCTGGCGGAGCGCCGCTCCGCCTGCGACCACGACCACGACCGATTCCTGCATGCGCTTCCTCCGCTGGTATTACCCAGGTCAGGTTCTGCGGGTCGGCGGCGCGCTTCCGTCCGCCCTCTCAGCCCGGTTGCCCCGAGCTCCCCTACGCTCAGGCCATCGTAGCTCCCGAGGCTTTCGTCGAGGAACTCGCGGCCGCCCGCATCGGCCGGACGTTCAACCAGTACGCGGAGGGAGAGCGGGCGCCGCTGCTGCGCGAGCGGCTCGTCGCATATCTCGAGTCACGTGCCGATGCGCATGTCCTGCTGGTGGGCGAAGCGCCGGGCTACCGCGGCGCGCGCATCTCCGGGATCCCGTTCACGTCGGAGCGCCAGGTGTCGGGGGCGGAGCCCGGCGAGGCGACCGCGACCGTCGTCCGACGGACTCTCGCCGGACTCGGCCTCGAGGAAGACGTGCTCCTCTGTAACGTCGTTCCGACGCATCCAGGCACGTCGAGCGCGAACCGAACGCCAAGCTCCGCCGAGATTCGCGGCGGGCTCGCGTTTCTCGGGCGGCTGCGCAGCGGGAGGCGGACCATCGCCGTCGGCCGAGTGGCCGAGGGCTTGCTCGGCCCGCCGGCCGTTCGCCACCCGGCGCACGGCGGCGCGAGGGCGTTCGAGTCAGGGCTGGTGGCGTTGCTCGAGCGCGGCGAGCTGGCGTGAAACGAGTGGGGCGCCTTTCGGCGCCCCTCGTGCTATAGCTGGTAGCTACTTCTTCAGCTTGAAGAAGGCCTCGAGCGAAGAGCCGTCGGCGAAAGTGACCCACGCTCGGTAGCAGGTGTCGGCGCCGACCTTCGGCGTCGCCCAGTTCTGGATCCACTGATCGCCAGTCGTGTCGTAGCGCAGGCTCGTGTTACCCGTGGTCGTGAAGTCCACGGGATCTTCGCTCGTGCTGTCGGTGCATGAGTTGAGCTTCGCCGTCTGGAACGCGGTCGCGAGGTTCGAGCCGGGGAACGCGTCGGCCGTCGTCTTCTCGACGATGCCTGCGAAGACGTTGAACTTCAGCGGTACGGTCGAGCCGCTCTTCGAGGTATTCCAATCCACGGACAGCGGCTTGGCCGTCGGCGGAGTGCCAGGAGCTCCAGTGAAGATCGAGTTCGGCACCCCGACAGGCGCGTAGAACCCGTAGCCCTGCGAGTTCCAGGCGAGGATGCTCGCCGTCGTCGTGCCCTGCGGGCTCGCGAAGACGTAGTTGGCGGCATCCGCCCCGCTCTTCGTGAATCCGCTCCCGGTCACCGTCCACGTTCCAACATTGCTGCTGGCGAAGCTCGACGTCGCACCGCCAGTGCCGATCGCCACACTATCGCCGCTGACGACGCCGACGAGGCTGGGCGAAGGAGTGCTCTTGATCGGGGCCGTCGCATTGCCATCCCAGACCTTGTCCTGCGCCTGGAAGCTCACGCTGACCGTCTTCGCCGCGATCACGGCGTCGTCCGTGTCGCTCGAGTTGAGCAGGTGGTAGTTGCCGGCGTCCGCGCCCGAGAGCACGAGCCCGCTGGCGCTGGCCGTGCGGGTGCCGACGTCCTTGGAACCGAAGACCGCCGGGTGGGTGC
>JBKPTS010000086.1:0-4812 GCA_046735575.1 Actinomycetota bacterium | reverse complement strand
AGCTCATGCAGGCGTGCGTCGAGGTGTGGGAGTCGGATCCCGCCGCATACGCCTACAACCCGGTCGGCTACATCGCGCTCGGAGCAGCCCGGCAGGAAGCCGACCTGACCGCGACCTACGAGCGCCAGGAGCGGATCGGGTACGAGTCGGAGCTGATCGTCGGCGAGGCCGAGGTCGATGCCCACATGAAGGGCCTCTTCCCCGACTGGCGGGCGAAGGGCGTGACCGTCTGCCTGCACGAGCATCAGGGCGGGTTCGCGTTCAACATGGACTCCGTCCGCGGCCTTCTCGGGAAGGCGCGCTCCGAAGACGTTCATGTCCTCGAGGGAGTCGAGGTCGTGGCCTTTCGCGAGGCCGCCGACGGCTCGATCGAGGCGGTGGAGACAAACGAGGGCCCGATCGAGGTCGGAGAACAGGTCGTGGTCGCTCCGGGCCCCTGGGCGAAGCGCTTCTGGGCGCTCCTCGGGCAACCCGACACGATCGACATCCGCACCCCCTCGGGCGAGGTCGTCCACGACCGTCCGATGTGGACGTACTGGAACCTGCAGGAGGGCGAGGTCGAGGTCGACCCGGCCATGTTCGCGACCGCCGACGGCGGGGCGCCTCCCGTCATCCACCTCGACACCGACGCCCCGCTGCACGCGGACGACGGGAAGCTCGTGACGGACGAGCTCTGGGGCATCTACTTCAAGCGGGACCGGCACTCGGTCCAGGGCGGCGGCTCGCCGCTCGTCGTCGAGGGGGAGGTCGACCTCGATCCGTACCCGCAGACGACGGACGTCGACCCGGGCTTCGCCGACCTCTTCTGCGCGGGGCTTTCGCACGCCATGTCGCGCTTCGAGGGTTGCCGGCCGCTGTACAAGGTCGCGCGCTCGGGCGGAGTCGGCGCCTTCACCGCGGACAACTTCCCGGTCTTCGACTACCTGCGCCCGAACCTGTACGCGATCCTCGACTCGAACCATGGGTACAAGATGATCGGCGTGGGCACGGAGGTGGCGAGCATGCTCCTCGGCGAGCACTCGCGGCTCCTCTACCCGTTCCGCTTCGAGCGCTTCGAGACGGGCGACCTGCACCCGGTCTCGAGCTCGCCCTATCCCTGGTCATAGGAGCCCGGCGACCCGAGCGCCCGCTCGGCGGTGCGGGCGAGATCAACCGCGGTGACGAGCAGGATGACGATGAAGAGCGCGGTCACGAGGCTGGCGAGGATCAGGAGTCGCAGAGCATCGGTCCGAGCGTCCTTGAACTCGCGATCCTCGCCCGTCGTCCTGGATCTCTCGAAGTCCGCGAGCGCCTGAGCGGCTGTCGCCGCGCGCCGGAAATTGTCGATCTCCGGACCCAGGAACAGCCGCCTGACCTCCGCCTGACGTCCTGCTCTGAGCGCAGCCCAGGCCTTGACGTCGAGCGCTGCGAAGTCCTTCGCCGCCGACCGGATCCGGTCGAGCGCGCGCTGCTCCTGTGGGCGCGTGAGAGCGGCCCGCGCACGCGCCAGGTTGTTCTGGAACCGCGAGTACGACGCTACGTAGAGGGGCCGGCTCCTCCCGTCGTCGTACCCGTACGCCGTCTGCCAGCCGTTGAAGTCGGTGATGTCGAACTTGAGCTGCAGCGCGAGCGCCTGCGCGTCCGAGGCTTGCTGCACCCGGTCGAAGCGGCTCCCGAGGCTGTTCATCGCCCAGATCCCGACCCCGGCGGTCACGGCGAGCCCTGCGACGGCGACCACGATCGCGGCGTAGAGCTTGGCCCGGATGGTCACCGGACCGGTGCTCCCGCGGGCGAGGCGCGCTCGGGCGGAAAGGTCTCGCTCGGGTACACGGCTGCATCGATCAGCCGGAGGCGGGTCGCGAGCCAGTGCTTGGTCGTCGCCTGCACGCTGAGCGTCACGATGATCGCAAGCGCGACGGTCGTCACCACGAGGTCCGCGTTCGGAACGTGCAGGCTGACCATGATCCCTGCGAGCGCCGCCGGGACCACCCCGGTCTCCCGCGTCCACGCGAGAAACGCCACCTCCTCACGCGACCACCTGCCCCGCCGGTCGGGGAGCAGGCAGGCGAGCACGGTGAGCGGACGCGCCACCAGGATCAGGGCGGCGACGACCAGCAGGGCCGGCCCCAGCTCGTCCGCGATATCCCGCCACGGGAGGTTCGCACCCAGGGTGACGAAGACGAACATCACCATCACGTCGGCCACCGTCGCGACGAGGATCCGCATCTCGTGCTCGTGGTGCGCGTGCATGGCGAGCCCCAGCCGCTGCATGTTGCCGACGATGAGCCCCGCGAGGAAGGCGGCCAGGTAGCCGCTTCCTCCTGCCGAATCGATGGAGAAGTACGCCGCCGAGATCACCGCCATGACCGCGATCGCAGACGACTCTCGCCAGATTCCCGCGCGGCGGCTCGAGACGGCAGCGGAGAGCACGACTCCGAACACCACTCCGAGCGCCGTCGAGATCGCAAGATCGACGACGAAGTCCTGCAGAGGAGCGGTGAGAGACGCCCGGCCGCTCATCACGACTCCCGCGACTGCGAGAGCGAGCACCGCCCCAGTCGGATCGTTGAGCGCAGACTCGGCGATGACGGTCTGCGCCACCTTCGGTCTGAGCTGAAACCGCTCGAAGAGCGGGATCAGGATCGCCGGGTCGGTCGGCGCGAGCACCGCGCCGATCAAGAGGCCCGAGGTCAGAGGCAGGTTGAAGACCGCGGACGCCACTGCACCGGTGACGAATGCCGTGAGCACCACCCCCGGGATCGTCAGCAGGCCGAGACCCACGGCGACCCGGCTCAAAACCCGGGTCGAGAGCTGCAGTCCGCCGTGGAAGAGGATGAAAGAGACTCCGAGCGTGAGGATCAGCTGAGCGCCCATCGAGTCGAGGGGGACGTCGATCGCGTCCGAGACCGATGGGCCGAGGAGCGCGCCGGCGCCGAGGAGCAGGAGCATCCTGGGGATGCGGAGGACGTCCGCCGCGAACTGGCAGGCGAGGCCGGCCCCCAGCATGATCGCGATCGTGAGGATCACGTCCTTGACGGTCACCCGGGGGATTCTGCACCGGCGGTCCGCGGGCGTGAGCGAGGGCTTGCGCCGGGAGTCGTTCTCCCCGAGACTTGCTGCCGGCGTGCTGATCTTCTGGCTGCTCGGCTTCTACCCGTACGTCCTCTTGCTGACGTGGGCCGTAGCTCTGTACCTCACGTTCATCGAATGCCGGCAGCAGCACTTCGAGAACGTGCTCACGCTCTGGTGGATGCTGCTCGTGTTCCTCACCCACTTCGTCGGCTACCTCGCACTCCGTGGCTGGGTCTTCTACAGACGCTGGACCGCCGCCTAGCCTCGGCGACAAGCTCCGTCGCGTCACTTGGTCGCGCGTCGCCTTCATGGTGGGGCTGCTCGTCCTCGGCCTCGTGATCGTTCGGGTCTCCGCTCACAGCGGGGCGCGGGTGAGCGAGGACGACGCGCTCGCCATCGCGCGGCAGCACATCGACTTCACGCCCACGGGGTACCAGATCCGCTTCATCCGGCGAGGCATCCCCTCGCACGGGTTCTGGGTGGCTTCTTTCTACATACGGAAGGCCGGGGGTGGGTACTCGCGCGTGACCGTGGTGCTCGTCGACGCGAGCACGGGCAAGGTCACGGAGGTGCGACGGACCGAGTAGGGCGTGTGTGGAAACTCCACACGCGCAATCCGGAATGTTGTCCGCGAAGCCTATTGTGCGGCTGGTGACAGGCTCTTAGCCTCGCGCCAGGCGATCGAGACCTCACCCCGGAGGGAGGCGTGTCCATGATCGGAGTGCTGGCGGCGGCGTTCGACGCGCTCCTCGGCCAGACGCCCACCCTCAAGGAGCTCAACGACAAGATCAGCCTCGACAGCTCGATCCTGACCGAGCAGTTCTACTACTGGACCGTCGTCGTCATGTGGCTGATCCACGTCGGCTTCATGTCGTACGAGGCGGGCGCCGGCCGTCGCAAGAACGTCATGACGGTGGCGCTCAAGAACATCCTCACGATCGCGGTCGTGACGCCGACGTTCTACTACTTCGGTTGGTGGATCTACGGCTGCTTCAACAGGGGGATCATCCCCTTCACGCCGGGCGACTTCGTCCACTCCTCGCAGGCCTCCGAAGTCGCGATGGCGAACTTCTGCTCGACGACCTATCCGTGGGCCGCGAACTTCGGGCCGAACCTCACCGACCACATCTCGGGCGTCTTCTGGGCCGCGTTCCTCCTCTTCTCCTGGACGACCGCGTCGATCCTGTCCGGCGCCCTGATCGAGAGAGCGCGCCTGTCCGCGTACCTGCTGCTCGCCGTGCTCCTCGGCTCCGTCGTCTGGATCCTCGACGCGTCCTGGGGTTGGAGCGCCTACGGGTTCCTGAACATGCGCTGGGGGTTCCACGACTCCATCGCCGGCCTCGTCGTGCACGGCGTCGCAGGCGCGTTCACCCTCGGCGTCCTCTTCAACCTCGGCCCCCGCATCGGCAAGTACACGAAAGACGGTCTCGCGCGGTCGTTCAAGCCGCACAACCTCCATCTCACGCTGATGGGGCTGATGCTCATCTTCACCGGCTTCTACGCGTTCTATGCAGCGTGCCTCGTCATCCAGTCGACGACGCTTCCAGGCTGGGGGAACATCTATCTCAACCCGACGACGCTCTCGTCGATCACGTTCGCCATCACGATCGGCTTCGCCGGGGGCTTCACCGGCGGATATTTCGCGAGCCGCGGCGACCCGTTCTGGACGCTCTCGGGCGGCCTCGCGGGCGTGATCTCCGTCTCCGCTGGGGCGGACATCTACGCGCCCTCGCTCGACTACCTGATCTCGATCTTCGGGGG
>JBKPTS010000085.1:0-7448 GCA_046735575.1 Actinomycetota bacterium | reverse complement strand
CGATCGTCCGGCTGCACGGGCGCGCGCACGGCGACCGGCATCCAGCCGGCGAGGCCGGCCACGCCGCAGGCGGCGGCGATCGTGTCGTCGAGCTCGTCCGGCACCGGCGCCGCCAGCTCGGCCGGGAAGTCGACGCGCTCGGCGAGGAAGCCGTCCTTCAGCAGCCCGCGATCGTCCCCCTGGAGGTGCATCCGCACCCCGTCGACGACCCCGACGCCCTCGTTCGCGGGGACGTACGGAAACGGCGGATGCCCCGCATAGAAGCTTCCCGCGGCGACCGCGATGTCGATGGGATTGAGCGCGGCCGCGCGGATCTCGATCGCGCCGCAGTCGTCGAGCTCCACGACCTCTGGCGTCGCGTTCAGCTCCATGATCTGGGCCGCGCGCACGCGACCATCCTAGGCCGCGGGCTAGCTGCGAACCGCGCTGAAAACGAGGTCGCGGGCAAGCAGCCGCGGGTGCAGCCGGCGGTAGCGGCCGCCCAGGAAGTCGATCCGGACGTCCGAGAAGGCGGAGAGGAGCGCGCGCACGTCCTGCGGCGAGTAGAGGTGCAGGTGCGTCGGGTCGTCCTCGGGCGGGACACCACGCAGGAACCGGAGGCGGCTCTGGACGCGGAACCCGTTCGGCACCGAGCCCACGAATACGCCTCCCTGGCGCAGCACCCGCCGCACCTCGCCGACGAGCGCGTCCGGGAAGCGGAGGTGCTCGAGGAGCTCGCCGGCGACGACTGCGTCGAAGCTCGCGTCCGCGAAGGGCAGCGGGGCCTCGACGTCGGCCTCGACCGTCTCGATCCCGAGTGCCGCCGCCTTGGCCAGCGCGGCGCGGTCGACGTCCAGGCCGACGACCTCGTTCCCCTCGAGGAAGTGCCGCGTCAGCGCGCCGGCGCGGCAGCCGAGGTCGAGCACGCGCCCACCGCTGCCGATCGCCTCCCGGAACCAGGGGATCCGCTCGGGGACGAAGACGAACTCGCCCTCGTCGCGTCGCTCCCGGTGATGCTCCTCGTAGCGCTCTTGCAGGCTCACGCGAGGCCCGCGGGAGCCTGCTTTCCGATCTCCTCGATCGTCCGCCGGAGGCCCTCGTCGAGCTCGACCTCCGGCTCCCAGCCCAGGAGCTGCCTCGCGCGCGTGATGTCGGGCTCGCGGACCTGCGGGTCGTCGACCGGAAGCGACTCGAAGACGATCCCGCTGGAGCTGTCCGTGATCCGCACGATCGTCTCCGCGAGCTCGAAGAGCGTCTTCTCGTCGGGGTTCCCGAGGTTCACGGGCAGGTGCTCGCCGGACTCGACCAGCAGGATCAGGCCCCGGATCAGGTCCGAGACGAAGCAGAAGCTGCGAGTCTGCGACCCGTCGCCGTAGACGGTCAGCGGCCGCCCTTCGAGCGCCTGGCGGAGGAAGGTCGGGATCGCGCGCCCGTCGTTCGGCCGCATGCGCGAGCCGTACGTGTTGAAGATGCGGCTGATCGCGGTGTCCACGCCCTGCTGCCGGTAGTACGCCATGGTCATCGCCTCGGCGTACCGCTTCGCCTCGTCGTAGACGCCGCGCGGGCCCACCGGGTTGACGTGGCCCCAGTACGTCTCCGGCTGCGGGTGCACCTGCGGGTCCCCGTACACCTCGCTCGTGGAGGCGAGGAGGAAGCGGGCGCGCTTGAACTTCGCGAGGCCGAGGGCGTTGTGCGTCCCGTACGAGCCCGCCTTGAGCGAGTGCAGCGGGAGCCGGAGGTAGTCGATCGGGCTCGCGAGCGCCGCGAGGTGGTAGACGAAGTCGATCTGCTCCTCGACCTCGATCCGGTCGATGACGTCGTGGTTCAGGAAGACGAACGCGTCGTCGCGGAGGTGCGCGACGTTCTCGAGCGAGCCGGTCTCGAGGTTGTCCACGCAGAGCACGCGGTGACCGCCCTCGAGCAACGCCTCGCACAGGTGGGAGCCCAGGAACCCGGCGCCGCCCGTGACCAGGGAGGTCGGCATGCGGGCGATGCTAGCTCGCGAGGACGCGGGGGTCGTGCGACGACGAGTAGACGTCCTTGCGCCGGATCAGGCCGTCGCGGAACGGGAAGATGTCGACGCCGTCCCACTCCAGCTTGCGGCCGTCGGGCGCCGTCGCGGTGGCCGTCCACTCGTTGACGACGAGGCCGTCGCGCGCGTAGAGCCGACGACCGCGGAACGCGAGGTCGGGCCAGTTCTCGAAGATCCGCGCGATGTGCCCGCGAACGGCCTCGCCCTCGACGTGCTCGGCGGCGGTGTGGTTCGCGAACACCATCCCGGGCGCGTGCATGGCGACGATCGCGTCGATGTCGTGCGCGTTCCACGCCTCGTTGTAGCGCTCGATCGTCGCTTCGAGCTGCGCCGCGTCGTCGGATCCGCTCACGCGCGGGAGTATCGCGTCAGGCCGTCGGTCCGACAAGCGTCCGCGGCCGTGAGGACGATGTAAGGAACGGGCACGAGGTGTAAGGATCGGGCAAGAAAACCTTCGTCTCCCGATATTTCGCGGCCTGGACGGGCTATCCGTGTTCCGATGAACCACGACACGAGAGAGGGAGGACGCGATGCGTAGGAATCGCAAGCCTCGTCTCGCGGCCGCCGGCTACGCGCAGAAGCTCCTGCTCGGCCTTTCGGGGCTGCTGGCCCTGGGAGCGCTGCTCGTCCCGGGCGCCACACTTGCCCGAGGCACTGCCGCGCCGGCGAACACCGCGAGCCCCGAGATCCTGGGCACCACAATCGTCGGAAACACGATCACCGCGACGAGCGGCGCCTGGTCCGGGTCGGCCCCGTTGCGCTTCGCCTATCGCTGGCTGAAGTGCCCGGCGAACGCCGACAGCTCGGGCGGCGCCGGTTGCAGCGCGGTCGGGCACGCGGGCTCGGCCTTCTACCGGGTCCGTCTCGCCGACGTCGGCTCGCGGCTCCGCGTCCGGATCACCGCCACGTCGAGCGGCGGGACGGCTCGCCAGGTCTCGGACGCGACGGCGACCGTGGGCGCCGCCGGCAGCCGGCCGGTGAGCGTGACCGCGCCGGCGATCTCGGGCAAGCCGCTCGTCGGCAAGGCGCTGACCGCGAAGCCGGGCCTCACGGCCGGTTCGCGGCCGATCAGCTACGACTACGAGTGGCAGCGCTGCGACCGCAGCGGCGGGCACTGCTTCGCGATCGGCGGGGCCGATGCCAGGTCCTACGCGCCCGTCCAGGCGGATGCGGGGCACGTGCTCCGGGTGCGCGTGATCGCGAGCAACGCGGCGGGCACGACCTGGTCTGCCTCCGCGCCCACCTCGACGCTGGCGCCCGTGGCCGTCGCCACGGCTCCGACGAACACGGGCGAGCCTCGCATCCTCGGCACCCCGGTCGTGGGGGCGAGCCTCACCGCGACGAAGGGCACGTGGGCGGGCTCGACTCCGCTCAGCTTCTCGTATCGCTGGCGGCGCTGTCCGCAGAACGGAGGCGCGCCTGATGCCTCCGACTGCGCGAGCATCTCCGGCGCGACCGGGAGCGTCTACAAGGTCCGCTCGGCCGATGCCGGCCTGCGCCTGCGCGTGCGGGTGACGGCGACGAACTCGGACGGCTCCGACACGGCCGCCTCGAACCCGACGGACACGGTGCGCCGCGCTGCGTCGAACAGGCCGGCGAACACGAGCCCGCCGACGATCTCCGGGACGCCCGAGGTCGGCCAGACCTTCACCGCCAGCGCAGGCAGCTGGTCCGGCGCGCAGCCGATCACGTTCGCGTACCGCTGGCGCCGCTGCGACCAGAACGGCGGCAGCTGCTCGGACATCAGCGGCGCAACGAGCCAGTCGTACACGCTGAAGCAGGTCGACGCGGCGAACACCCTCCGCGTGCGGGTCACGGCCTCCAACTCCGCCGGCTCGTCCGCGGCGACGTCCGCGCCCTCGGCGGTGGTCAAGCAGGCCGCGCCCCCGGGCCCGGGCGGCGTCATCAACCTGCCGGGCGGCGTCCGTTCGATCCCGGCGGCGAGCGTGCCGAAGGGCGAGCGCCTGATCATCTCGCAGGTGCGCTTCGACCCGAACGTCGTCACGAGCCGGAGCGCGATCACGATCCGGGCGCACGTCGTGGACACGCGCGGCTTCGTGGTCCGCGGCGCGCTCGTCTTCGTCCGCGCGACGCCGCGCGTCACGACGGGCGACACGGGCACGACCGCGACGGACGGCTGGGTGACGCTGCAGGTCCAGCCGCTAAGCACGTTCCCGCTCAAGCGGGGAGCGGTGCAGTTCTTCCTCAGGGCGTACCGCAGCGGCGACCCCGTGCTGGCGGGAATCTCGAGCCGCCGGCTCGTGCAGGTGATCGTCCGCCCGTAGCGACCCTCCTCCGCGGGTGAAGGAGGGTGGAGGCGGCCTTCGGGCCGCCTCCTCTCTTCTTCAGGCGAGCAGGTGCCGGTGCCTCGCGAGCGCGTGCACGATCGCGTCCACGTCCTCCTTCACGTTGTAGAGGTGGAGCGAGACCCGGAGGCTTGCGTCCCGTGAGGAGGTGACGATCCGCTCGGCGGCGAGCGCCCGCACGAGCGCGGGCGCATCCGGCGAGGCGACGCAGACGAGCGGGCCGTACTCCCCCTCTCCCAGCGGCGTCGTCACCTTGGCGCCGAGCTCGTGGAGGCCCGCGAGCAGGCGGGCGACGAGACCGCGGACGTGGAGCTCGATCGCCGCCACGCCGGCCTCCTCGACGAGCCCCATGCCGGCGATGCCTGCGTAGATGTTCGGCACCGGCGGCGTGCCCGAGTCGAAGCGCCGCGCGGTCGGCGCCGGCGAGTAGTCGGAGACGTCCATCCGGAAGATGTCCTCGTCCGCGAACCAGCCCGTCTGGGTCGGAAGCAGTCGCTCGTGCAGGTCCCTCCGGACGTACATGAAGGCGAGGCCGGAGGAGGCGAGCAGGTACTTGACGGTGCCGGCGGTCAGGAAGTCGACGCCGAGAGCGGACACGTCGAGTGGCACCGCGCCTGCGGCCTGGTAGCTGTCCGCGAGGCAGAGGGCGCCGGCCTCCCGCGCAAGCTCCGCCACCGCGGGCACGTCGAGGCGGTAGCCGGTGCGGTAGGAGATCGCGGTGCAGCAGACGAGCGCACTCCGGTCGTCGATCGCCTCCGCGAACCGCTCGGGCGCGATCCGCCCCTCCGCGTCCGGCCGCACGTGGACGATCTCCGCGCCCCGAAGCTCCTGCGCGTGCGCGATCTGCCCGACGGTCGGGAACTCGAGGTCCGTGACGACGATGCGAGCCCGGCTTCCCTCGAGCGGCAACGCGCTCACGAGCGCGCTGACGGCCTGGGAGACGGAGGTCGTGACCGCGATCTCGTCTGCATCCGCGCCGACGAGCCGGGCGAACGTGGCGCGCGCGGCCTCCGCCCGCTCGACCCAGTGCTCCCACTCCGCGCCGTGCGCGTCCCAGCCCGCGAGGTATTCCTCGTACGCCTTCCGCACGTCGAGCGAAAGCGCGCCCTGCGAGCAGGAGTTCGCGTAGACCGTGTGCTCGAGGATCGGGAAGCGCGGGCGAATCGCGTGCCCGACTCCGAGGAACGCAGCGTCGCGCGCCGGCCCACCATCGTCGGCTGCGGACGTGTCCGGGGTCAGACCCTCCCCCACCGCATCAGAAGTAGAACTGCTGCCATGCGGCCCACCACGTGTCCGCCCGGGACACGACCGTCCGATCGTCGACACGCTCGACCCCCGGGCGGGCCCGCAGCTTGTCGGGCTCGTCCGTGTTCTTGAACTCGACCCGGATCTCGCATGGGCTGCCGGGGTCGTAGGGAGCCACCGCCTGCAGGTCGCCGAGCGCCCGCTTCGCGCCCTCCTCGACGAGCTCGCGGGCGCGGACGGGAGGAATGATTCGGGCCGAGTGCGCGCCCGTCCCGCGCTTCACCGCGACGGTCGTCAGCCCCTCGCCGAGCAGCTCGCGCCCTTCGGCGCACGTCGCCTCGTCGCCGGTGACGAGGAGCACCGGGCAGCCCCAGGTGCCGCAGAGCGCGGCGTTGATGCCGGTCTCGCCGACGAGGGTGCCGTTGAAGGAGAGGTTCTGGAAGTCGCGCCCCGAGATCGTGTGCGACATCACGCCGTAGCGGGTGCCCGCCCGCGCGTGCATGCCCACGAAGAGCGCGGCGTCGCAGCCCTGCTCGAGGAAGTCGGTGTACTCCGTCCACTCGCTCTGGACGACGTACTCGCAGCCGGGATCGAGCTCGTCCGGGATCAGCGAGTTGAACGTCCAGCCCTTCCCCGCGCCGTGGCAGGCCATGACGACGATCTCCGTCGCACTCGCGGCCTTCGCTCCGCGCACGGCGGCGTTGATCTCCTGCGTGTAGAGCCGCCGCCCCTCCTCGTACAGCTCCTCGCCGCCCGAGACCTGCTCCCACTTCACGATCCCGGCCACGCCCTCCATGTCGCTGATCACGTGGACGCGCACCCACGTAGCCTATGCCGGGTGAGCAGGACGGCCACGGACGAGCAGCGCCCGGCGGTCCCCGCTCCACGCGAGGGCCGACTCGAGCTCCCGGACGGGCGCACCCTTGCCTGGCGCGAGTACGGGCCGGCCGAGGGCACGCCGGTGCTGCGGTTCCAGGGGACCCCCGGCTCCCGCAAGTCGCGCCACCCCGACGAGACGTCGTACGTGCGGCTCGGCGCGCGCGTGCTCGTGTTCGACCGGCCGGGCTACGGCGAGTCGACGCGGCTGCCCGGGCGAGGGTTCGCCGCGGTCGTGGACGACGCCGCAAGGCTGCTCGACGAGCGCGGCCTCGATCGCGTCCACGTCATCGGAGGAAGCGGCGGCGGGCCGCACGTGCTCGCCTTCGCCGCGAGACATCCGGAGCGGGTTCGCGCTGCGACCGTCGTCGTCGGCGGAGCGCCCCTGGAGGAGGAGGACGTGCACGGCCTCATCGGCCTCAACCGCGAGGGCTGGTACGCGGCTCAGCAGGGCTGGCAGGCGCTGTACGACCTGCTCGCGCCCGTGCGGGAGCAGATCCTGCGCGATCCGCTCGCGCAGTTCCGGTCGATCATGGACACCGCCCCGGAGAGCGACCAGGAGGTCATGCGCGACCCGGACTGGCAGCGCGTCTTCCTCGAGGACGTGACCGAGGCGCTGCGGCCGGGTGCCGAGGGCTGGGCCGACGAGAGCCTGCTCTTCGCTCGCGACTGGGACTTCGAGCCGGGCGACGCCCGCTGCAGCCTCACGTGGTGGCACGGCGAGCACGACGCGAACGCGCCGATCTCCGCGGTCAGGCGCCTCCTCGCGCAGATGGAGGGCGTCGACCTCCGCCTCTGGGGCGAGGGAGGGCACCTCGAGCCCTACCGCCGCCACGACGAGATCCTCGCGGAGCTCCTTTCTCGCTGAGGCCGCAAGCCGGCGCGACTAGCCTCCCCGCACGGACACCGGCCTCCAGGACACGGGTGTGCTCGTCACCGGCGCCTCCGGCGGCATCGGCTCGGCCTGCGCCCGGGCTTTCGCCGCGGAAGGCGCGCGCGTGCTCGTCCAC
>JBKPTS010000084.1:0-4030 GCA_046735575.1 Actinomycetota bacterium | reverse complement strand
TGCCCGCCCCGGCCGCCCCGCCCGCCCCCTGGCGACCGTTGCGTCTGACCTGACCTGCCATGAGATCCCCGTCCGCTTCGCAACTCTCTAGACCAATCTCCTAGAAACTCCCGAGCGATGCCGGATCTGGCGTTCGTGTTCGCGCAGAGTGTCAGCGGGCTGACCGCGGCGATGTTTCTCTTTCTGATCGCGTCGGGGCTGTCGCTGATCTTCGGGGTGCTGCGGGTGCTGAACTTCGCCCACGGCACGTTCTACATGCTCGGGGCCTACTGCGCGTTCCAGATCGTGCAGTGGATCGGGCTCGACGGCGGGCGCTTCTGGCTGGCCGCGCTGGGGGCCGCGCTGGCGGTCGCGGCGCTGGGCGGGATCGTGGAGCGGGTGCTGTTCCGGCACCTCTACGACAAGGAGGAGCTCTACCAGCTGCTCTTCACCTACGCCCTCGTGCTGATCCTGAGCGACGTGGCCAAGATCATCTGGGGCACCCAGCAGAAGTCGGTGAGCCGGCCCGCCGAGCTGACCGGAGCCTTCCAGATCTTCGGCGCCACCGTGCCCCACTACAACCTGTTCATCCTGGCCCTCGGCCCCACCATCGCGCTCACCTTCTGGTTCGTGCTCCAGCGCACGCGCGCGGGCCGGTTCATCCGCGCCGCCGCGCTGGACCGCGAGACCCTCGGCGCGCTCGGCGTCAACGTGGACGGCCTCTACACCTGGGTGTTCGTGCTCGCCTCCTTCCTGGGCGGACTGGGCGGCGCCCTGATCGCCCCCATGCGGGCCACCACTCCGGGCATGGACACCGAGGTGATCGTGGAGGCCTTCGTGGTGGTGGTGATCGGCGGCCTCGGCTCGTTCTGGGGCACGTTCCTGGGCGCGCTGATCTACGGCCAGGTGCTCTCCTTCGGCATCCTCTTCTTCCCGCGCTTCTCGATCTTCGCGGTGTTCGCCCTCATGGCCGCGGTCCTGATGATCCGTCCCTGGGGCCTGCTGGGCCGCCCGATCCGCTAGCCGTGCTCGCCCGCGTGCCCTGGGCCCTGCTGGTGCTGATCGCCGCCTTCTTCGTGCCGGCGGCCGGCTCGCGCTTCTACACCTTCGTGGCCAACGACGTGGTGATCTGGGCGCTCTTCGCCACCAGCCTCAATCTGCTGGTGGGCTACACCGGACTGGTCTCCTTCGGGCACGCGGCCTACTTCGGCATCGGGGCCTACACCACCGGCATCCTGATGAAGAAGGCGGGCCTCTCGTTCCTGATCGCGTTCCCCGCCGCGGGGATCGTGGCCGGCGTGTGCGCGCTCGTGTTCGGCTTCTTCTGCGTGCGCCTCACCCGCATCTACTTCGCGATGCTCACGCTCGCCTTCGCCCAGATCGTCTGGGCCATCTGCTTCAAGTGGAACGAGGTGACCGGCGGGGAGCAGGGCATGCCCGAGATCCCCTACCCGAGCTTCGACGGCGTCGACCGGGTCGTCTCCGCGCTGCCCGCACTGGGGAGCTACCGCACCTCCGACTACTACTACTTCACGTGCCTGGTCCTGGTGGCCCTCTGTTTGTGGGCCTTGCGGCGAATAGTCGCCTCGCCCTTCGGCCGCATGCTCACGACCATCCGGGAGAACGCGGAGCGGGCCGAGTTCATCGGGGTGAACGTCCGGCGCTACGAGCTGGCCGCCTTCGTGATCGCGGGCGTCTTCGCGGGCCTGGCCGGCGGGCTCTTCGGCATCTTCAACCGCGGCGTGTTCCCCGACTTCGCGTACTGGACCAAGTCCTCCGAGGTGCTGATCATGACCCTGCTGGGCGGCATGGGCACCTTCTACGGCCCCGCGATCGGCGCGCTCGCCCTCATCTGGCTCAACCAGCAGATCGTCTCCTACACCCAGTACTGGCCGCTGATCCTCGGCAGCATCCTGGTCATCCTGCTCTTCGTGTTCCCGGGCGGGCTGGCCGGCGCGGTGATCGCGCTCTGGCGCCGGCTCGTGAGGAGTCCCGTCGGTGCTTGAGGTCCGGAGCGTCACCAAGAGCTTCGGCGGCTTCAGCGCGGTGGGCGGGGTATCGTTCACGGTGCCGCGCGGCTCCATCAGCGCCATCATCGGGCCCAACGGAGCGGGCAAGACCACGCTCTTCAACCTGATCACGGGCCACCTCGAGCCGGACAGCGGCCGGGTCGTGTTCAACGAGCGGGACGTCACCGGGATCGCCCCGCACGACCTCTGCCGCCTCGGGATGGGCCGCTCCTTCCAGCGTACCAACATCTTCCCGCGCCTCACCGTCTACGAGAACATCCAGGCCGCCTACGTCTCCCACCGGGGCCGCGGCTTCAACCTCTTCACCCCGGTGGCCGGCCTCTACCGCGCGGAGACGGAGAGCCTGCTCTCGGCGGTGGGTCTCCTGGAGAAGGCTCACGAGACCTCCGGCTTCCTCTCCCACGGCAACCAGAAGCAGCTCGAGCTGGGGATCGCGCTGGCGCTCGAGCCCGAGCTCCTGCTGCTCGACGAGCCCACCGCCGGGATGTCGGCCACCGAGACCCGCGACTCGATCCGTCTCATCGAGCGCCTCGCGGCCGACCGCGGCCTCACCCTGCTGTTCACCGAGCACGACATGGAGGTCGTGTTCTCCATCGCCCACCGGATCACCGTGCTCCACCAGGGCCGGGTGATCGCGGACGGGGCCCCCGCCGACGTGCGCCGCGATCCCGAGGTGAAGCGCGTCTACCTCGGAGACAGCCGGTGAGCGTGGACGCGACCGGCACGATCCTGGCCGTGGAGGATCTCTACACCGCCTACGGCCTCTCCCAGGTGCTGTTCGGGGTCACCCTCGAGGTCCGGCAGGGCGAGTGCGTGTGCTTGCTGGGGCGCAACGGGGTGGGCAAGACCACCACCATGCGGAGCATCATCGGCCTCACCCCGCCGAGCCGCGGGCGGGTGGTGTGGAAGGGCGACGAGGTCACCGGGAAGGCGCCCTACCAGATCTCGCGCGCCGGGATCGGGTTCATCCCGGAGGACCGGCGAATCTTCGCGGAGCTCACGGTGTGGGAGAACCTGGACGTGGCGGCGCGGGGCAGCCGCAACGGAGGCTGGACGGTCGACCGGGTCTGCGAGCTGTTCCCCAAGCTGCGCGAGCTGATGGGACGCCAGGGCGGCTTCCTCTCCGGGGGCGAGCAGCAGATGCTCACCATCGCCCGCACCCTCATGGGCAACCCCGAGCTCCTCTTGCTGGACGAGCCGTCGGAGGGCCTGGCCCCACTGGTCGTGCAGCACCTGAAGGAGCAGATCGCGCGGCTCAAGGCCGACGGGCTCACGATCCTGCTCGCGGAGCAGAACGTGGAGTTCTCGCTGGACCTGGCCGATCGGGTCTACGTGCTGGAGAAGGGGCACATCCGCTACGAGGGCACCGCCCGCGAGTTCCGCGCCAACGACGCGATTCGCCAGCAGTACCTCGCTCTCTAGCCGTCCCGCGAGGACGGCAGGGCGGCGCCCGGAGGCGCCGCCCCTTCCGCACCTGCGCTAGCGGCGCGAGGCCGCCGGGTCGCTGCCCTGGAGGAAGCGGTCGTACTCCTCTTCCGCCTTCTCCCGGGTGTAGCCGTAACGCTGCTGGAGCAGGCCCACCATCTGCTCGGCCTTGCCCTCGGCGCGATCGAGCTCGTCGTCGGTGATCTTGCCCCACTGCTCCTTGGCCTTCCCCTTCATCTCCTTCCACTTCCCCGCGAGGATGTCCCGGTTCATTCTCGACTCCTTTTGGTTGTTGGAGGTGTCTTGGCTCCGTGCTGCGCTCACGAGGAACGCAAGGCGCGTGCCGCTCGACGCCGCGGCGCGTCCGGCGATGAGGGCGGCGATTCCCGGGACGGACCGCGCCTCCCGGTTCCCGTCGCGTCGGTCTTACCGGGTAGGCCCGGGGCCGGGCTAGATGTGAACTGCCAGGAGGTTGTTCGGGGCCACCAAGTAACTCATGGGCGGTCGACCGTGAAGCGCGCTGTGGCCACGCTCCCAATTGTAGTAGTACAGCCAGGCGGGCAACGCCTCGGTGCGCTGTCGGGAGCTGGGATAGG
>JBKPTS010000083.1:0-11611 GCA_046735575.1 Actinomycetota bacterium | reverse complement strand
GGACATCCCCCGCAGGATCCCGATCGCCGACTCGCGATAGCTCGGGAAGAGCCAGTCCCGATCCTCGAGCGCGAACTCCGAGCCGGCCTGCATCGCCTCGTGGTTCCAGAAGATCGCGTACGTGCCGATCCGGCCCTGCCGATGGTAGACGAGCGAGCGCTCGTCGTAGGTGCGCAGGAGGACGAGCCGGCGGAAGAGCTCCAGGTGCTGCTCGGGCATGAGGTCGACCTCGCCGTCCGGCAGCTCTGCGCCGTCGCCGATGACGCGGCGCAGGCCACCCTCGGCCGGGAGAACGCGGCTCATCGGGCCGTCAGTCTAGGGAGCCGCGGCCGAGCCGAGTTGCAAGTCGTCACGAGGCGGCTCACACGAGCACGCTGACCGCGTCGCGCTCGGCCTCGAACACGGCCTCGTCGACGTCGCCGAGGTCCTCGCCGTCCGCCTGCAGCGGAAGGGGGCGGTCGCAGACGACCTCGACCCGGTCCGCGTCGTGCAGGTAGACGAGGTCGCGCGGCCTCGCCCGCTCGCGCCCGGTGAAGGCGTAGGTGAGGACCCGCGGAAGCGAGAGCGCCCCTACGCGTGCGGGCGCGACGACGTCGAGCCCTCCCTCGAAGGACGCCTCCGGCGCGACCAGCAGCGGGAAGCGCCAGGCGTAGCTGTAGGCCGCACAGTTCGCCACGAGCGCGAGCGCGGCCCGCCCGTGACCCTTCACCTCGAGCAAGGGCTCGAGCCGGAACCCGTGCCTCGCGAGCGTCTGGACGCTGGTCCACCCGAAGGCGAAGTCTCCGGGGCGCCTGCCGTCCGGCTTGCGGCCGAGCGCGTCGACACCGCGCACGATCTCCGCGTCGAGCCCGATCCCCGCGCCGAAGCCGAAACGGTGCCCGTTGACGCGGCCCAGGCCGATGCGCCGCTCGACGCCGGACGCGACGTGCCGCGCGGCCGCGACCGGATCCCGCGGAAGCCCGAGCGCGCGCGGGAGCACGCTCGTGCCGCCGCCGGGAATGAGCCCGAGCGGTGTCTGCGCGTCGATGCCGTTCAGGACCTCGTTGAACGTCCCGTCGCCGCCGTACACGTAGACGGCGTCGACCGCAGACGACACGTCGCGGGCGATCTCGGTCGCCTGGCCCCTCCGCGTCGTCACGCGTACGACCGTCTCGCTCGGCAGAGCCGAGCGCACCGCGGCGAGCCGCCCCTCGGTCACGCCGGTCGCGAACGGGTTGACGACGAGGACGCGGCTCATCTACGCCGCGCTCACGTACCCGGCGTCGCGTAACCGCGCATTCCGTCGACCAGCACCGCGGTGAAGCGGTCGGCGAGCTCGTCGGTGTCCCGGTCCGGCGTGAGCCAGGTGTACGCCCAGTTGGCGGCCGAGAGGAGGAGCAGGGCAGCGGCGCCCGCGTCGAGGTCGGACCGGAGCTCGCCGCTCTCGACCCCCTCGCGGAAGAGCGCCCGGAAGCGCTCCTCGTAGCGCCTGCGCTCGGCCGTTATCTCGGCTCGGTACTCCTCGTCGAGGTAGCGCCACTCACGCGTGAAGACGGTCGCGACGTCGAGCTGCTCGGAGACGACCCGCAGGTGGCCGCGCAGCGCGGCCCGGATGCGCTCGACCGCCGGCGCATCCTCCGGAACGGCGTCGAGCGTCGAGTGGAACGCCTCCGCGCCCGCGCGCATCGTCTCGAAGAGGAGCTGCTGCTTCGATCCGGTGTGCGAGTAGAGCGATCCCTTCTGCACCCCCAGCTCCTCGGCCAGGTCGCCCATCGAGGTGCCGTGGAAGCCTCGCTCTGCGAAGAGCCGTGCCGCCGCGCGGGTCAGGTCGTCCCGCCTCGTCGCCATATACTGGATGCTAACGACCGTTCGGTAGGGAGGTTCGCGTGGACACCCGGAGTCAGGAATTCCTTGCGTACGTCCAGGACGGCGGGCAGGTCGAGACGGCCGACTGGATGCCCGACGAGTACCGCTCGAGGCTCGTGAAGTTCATCGAGATGCACGGCAACTCCGAGCTCATGGGCGTCCTCCCCGAGCGCGACTGGATCTTGCGTGCGCCGACCCTGCAGCGCAAGCTCGCGCTCACCGCGAAGATCCAGGACGAGGTGGGCCACGCGCAGCTGATCTACCGCGTCGTCGAGGACCTCGGGAAGCCCCGCAGCGCCTGCCTCGACGACCTCGTGTCGGGCAAGGCGAAGTTCCACAACGTCTTCCACTACCCCACGCGGACCTGGGGCGACGTCGGCGTCATCGCGTGGCTCGTCGACGCGGCCGCGATCGTCTCCCAGAAGGCGCTCCTCAAGTGCTCGTACGCGCCGTACGCGCGGATCATGAAGAAGATCTGCTGGGAGGAGTCGTTCCACATCCTCCACGGGCGCGACGTGATCCTCGCCCTCGTCACGGGGACGCAGGAGCAGTTCGAGCTCGTGCAAGAAGCGCTCGACCGCTGGTGGGAGCCGCTCATGCACTTCCACGGCAACCCCATCCCCGCCGACGAGGACCCGATGTTCGTCTGGCGGATCAAGAGCCAGGCGAACGAGGACGCGCGCCAGCAGTTCCTCGACGGCTACGTGCCGCAGATCCGCGAGCTCGGGCTCGAGATCCCGGACCCTGCGCTGCGCAAGGACGAGGAGAGCGGCCGCTGGCTCTACACCGAACCGGACTGGGACAAGCTGAAGGCGGTCGTCACCGGGCACGGCCCGGCCTCGCAGGAGCGGCTCGACTTCCGGCGGCTCTCGCGCGAGCACGTCGCATGGGTGGAGAAGGTCGTGCTCGCGGAGGCGGCCTAGGCCGGCGGCCGGCTCGAGCCAGACACCCGTCGTGCGCCAGACGCCAACCCCATGATCTACGAGGTCTTCAGGCAGGAGCGCAAGGGCCAGCCGTTCCAGCACGCCGGCTCCGTCGACGCGCCGGACGAGCGGTTCGCGGACTTCTACGCGCGCGAGCAGTACGGGCGGCGGCAGGAATCGGTGGCGCTGTGGCTCGTACCGCGCGCGGCGCTGCACGAGATCGACGACTTCCCGGACGAGTTCGACCTCAAGTACCGGCGCGTCGACGGCTACTCGATCAAGACAAGGCTACGGGAGGCGAGAGAGCGTGCCGGAACGCTCGCGGACTGACGTTCGGCGAGGAGACCGGGCGTGAGCACGGATCGCATCGACCTTCTGCTGTCGATCGCGGACGACGAGTTGTTCCTCGGCTGGCGGGACTCGGAGTGGACCGGCATCGCGCCCTTCCTCGAGGAGGACGTCGCGTTCTCCTCGATCGCCCAGAACGAGATCGGCCACGCGCGGGCGCTCTACGAGCTCGTCGCGCGCGAGCTCGGGACGACGGCCGACGAGCTCGCTTTCGACCGCGACCCCGAGGAGTACCGCTGCGCACCGCTCGTCGAGCTTCGTCGTCTCGAGTGGGCGCGAACGATCGCTCGCCATTGGCTGTACGAGACCGCGGACGAGATCCGGCTCGCGGCGCTCAAGGCCTCGGACGACCCGGAGATCGCGGGCATCGCGGCGAAGATCGACCGCGAGGAGGCCTACCACCGGATGCACGCCGAGATGTGGATCGACCGCCTGCTCTCGACCGAGGAGGGCCGCACGCGCTTGCACGAGGGCGTCGACGAGCTCTGGCCGTACGCGCTGGGGGTCCTCGACGACGAGCTCCGGCCCGAGCTCCGGCGGCGGGCGGAAGAGCGCCTCGGGCGAGCCCTGCCCGACGTCGAGGCCGTTCCCCGCGGACGGCACGAGGCGGAGCTGCGCGAGCTCTGGAAGGAGATGACGGTGGTGCGTCGCTCGGCGCCGGCGGGTGCGCAATGGTGACGGTCGACGACGTCTGGGCAGCGCTCGCCGAGATCCCGGACCCCGAGATCCCGGTCGTCTCGCTCGTCGACCTCGGCGTCGTCAAGAGCGTGCGGGTCGAGGACGGGCGAGTCCGCATCGAGCTCACGCCGACGTTCATGGGCTGCCCGGCGCTCGAGCGCATGCAGGCCGAGCTCGCTCGGGCCGTCGAGGAGCTCGGAGCAGAGCCGCAGGTCGACGTCGTCCTCGACGACTCCTGGTCGACCGACCGGATCAGCGCCGAGGGACGCGAGAAGCTGCGGGCCGCGGGATTCGCGCCGCCGGCTCCCCGGGCGGCGGAGCCGCCGCGCCTCGTCGAGCTCGAGCGGGGCGTCTTCCGCTGTCCCTACTGCGGCTCGACGGACACGAGGCTCGAGAACATCTTCGGCCCGACGCCCTGCCGCTCGCTCCGCTATTGCGACGGCTGCCGCCAGCCGTTCGAGCAGTTCAAGACGATCTAGCCACGCCGACACTCTAAGGCGCAGCAGTGGCGATCATCGTGAAGAGGAGCAAGAGTACCGACGGCGGCGAGGAGGTGTCCTCGGGCCAGAAGCCGATCGAAGGGGTCGGTACCGGGATTCCATGAGTGGCGAGCGAGAAGGGAGAGCGTCATGCCGCACGAGAGCTTCGAGGGAGCATTAGCAGCATCCCATACTGCGACCGACCGGATCATGCGCGGGGATCCCGATGGCTACAAAGACCTCTACTCCCGACGCGACGACATCACCCTCGGGAATCCCTTCGGCGGCTTCGGTCGAGGCTGGGATGCGGTCGTGGAGCAGCTTGACCGCGCCGCCTCGTACTTCAGCGAAGGACGCGCCACGGACTTCGAGTCGATCTCGAACGTAGTCACCCCCGAATTGGCGTACACGGTGGAAATCGAGCGTGTTGAAACGAAGCTTGCAGAGGGTGAGGATCAAGCGGATTTCGCCGTTCGTGTCACTTCCGTCTATCGCCGCGAAGAGGACGGCTGGAAGCTCGTGCACCGCCACGCCGATCCCAGGGTCGCTCGCCAAACAGCCGAATCTGTCCTTGAGAGCTGAGCGCTGAGAACGGGCGAGCGCATGACGCTCTGGGCGATGGTCGTCGCCGGGCTCCGGCTGGCTCGTCTCGATCGCCTTCCTGTCGACGCCGGGATCATCCGCGCGGCCATGCTCGTCGCGTGGGCGACGTTCGGACTGCTCACCGACCGGGCCGCATAGACGTCGATTCGGAATCGCGCGCTCAGCCGCGCCCCATCTCGGTACCCACTTGGTACCGATCTGAGCGACACTGAACGTACTTCGTCGTATCGAACGGAAGCGAAATGGCTCAGCTGTGCGGTAGCGACCTACCCGGCCATTCCGAGACGACCTAGCCGATGCGCGTCGCGAGGCTCGCGCTCCCGGCTGCGCTCGTCGCGGTCGCGGCGAGCGCCGGGCCGGCCGTCTTCCTCGGATTCCGCGGCGGCGAGAAGGAGGCCCTCTCCACGCAGGAGGAAGCTCGCCTCGGCGACTTCGAGCGGAACGTTCGCGCCTCCACCTCGCTCGACGACCGGCTCTCGGGGCCGACGTACGGCCAGCTCCTCGCATCGAGCGACGCCGCGATCGGGCTCGCCCGTGCGAAGCCCGACGCGGTCTATACGGGCGCCGCCGGGCTCGGAGGCCGAACGGTGCGCCAACTCCTCGCCGAGGCGGCGTTCAGGCTCGCGCCGTATGCGCCCGACCTGACAACGAAGCTCGTGCAGGCCGTCGAGGCGCCACCTTGAGCCCTCCCGATATGGTCCTCTCGTGCCGATCGAGATCTTCTACTGCCCGACCTGAAGCGGCTACGACACTCGGGCGGCGAGTCTCGCAGCCGAGATCACGAAGAGGCTGGGAATCGACGCCACCGCCACTCCCGGCTCCCGCGCCCAGTTCGACGTCGTCGCCGACGGCCGCTTGCTCTTCTCCAAGCACGCCGAGGGTCGTTTCCCGGAAGAGGACGAGATCCTCGCGCAGCTCGCGTAGCGCGATCTTCTAGCCGTTGTCGCCCTCGTCGCCCTTGTGGTGGCCCTTGTCCTTCCCCTTGCCGTCGCCCGCGTCTGTCGACTGCGGCAGACAGGCCGCCTGCGCCCGACGACGGAGGTCGTCGATCTCGCTGCGGTGGCCCTGGATCGCCTGCGAGCGGTCGAGCAGGGCGAGCACTCCGTCACACCGACCGAGAGCGAAGCGGGTGTAGGCGAGGTTGTAGTCCGCATACGCCTCGTCGAGCGTTCCCGAGCCGTGCAGCTCGTGCGCCGCCCGCAGGAGGAGCGGCAGCGCGCCCGCGTAGTCGCGGACCTGCATCCTCGCGTAGCCCTGGCGGTCGAGGGCGGCGCCGGTGCCCGTCGAGGCCGGGGCGGTCGTAGCGCTGCGCGTCGTCGAGGTCGACGTCGTCGAGGTCTGACTCGCGTGCGTGGAGGTGCCTCGCGCGGCCCCCGGGCCGCCGCCTCCGCCGCCGAAGCCGAGAGCCACCGCCCCCGCGACGCCGGCGAGCAGGAGCCCGAGCGCCCCCGCCGCGAAGGCGACGTTCCGCCTCGAGCGGCGCGCGTAGCGGTGCACCTCGGGCTCAGGCCGCGCCCCGAGCGCGAGCGTGGGGGCGGGCGCGGTCTCGAACGCCGACCGAAGCTCCTGGGCGAGCTCCTTCGCGCTCGCCGGCCGCTCGCGCGGATCCTTCGCGAGTGCCCGCGCGAAGACCCCGTCGATGCCGACCGGCAGGGCGGGCGCGATGCGCTCCGCGCTCGGGACCTCCGCGTTCAGGTGCCCGAAGGCCTCCGTCACCGGCGTGTCCGCGGCGAAGGGACGCCGGCCCGTGAGCAGCTCGAACGCGACGACGGCGAGCGCGTACCGGTCACTCGCAGGCGTCGCCGGCTCGCCGCGAGCCTGCTCGGGAGAGAGGTAGCCGGCCGTGCCGAGGACGGTGCCGGGCAACGTCAGCGTGTCCATCCCCGTCGCCGAGGCGATGCCGAAGTCGGAGACGCGGACGACGCCGTCCCGGTCGAGCAGCAGGTTCGCCGGCTTCACGTCGCGGTGTACGACGCCGCTCCTGTGGGCGGCGTCGAGGGCCGCGGCCGACTGGTCGAGCCAGTCGAGCGCCTGCGCGGCGTCAACGGGCCCGGCGCGCAGCCGGTCGTGCACCGTGCCACCCTCGAGGAACTCCATGACGATGAACGGGCGCCCGTCGTGTTCCCCGACGTCGAAGACGGTGATGACGTACGGCTCGCCCGACAAGCGGGCGGCGGCGAGCGCCTCGCGCGTGAAGCGCGCGCGGACGTCCGCTTCGCGGGAGTGGCGCTCGGCGAGCAGCTTGATGGCGACCGCCCGGTCGAGCGTCGCGTCGGTCGCCCGGTACACCTCTCCCATGCCGCCGCGCGCGACGAGCGTCGGCGAGGCGTACCTCGTCGGGAGAACGTCGGCTTCGATCCGGCTAGTCATACCGGACCGGTACCCGGCTTCGTGCACCTGGAAGCTCGGATTCCCCCTCAGCGGAGCAGGAATCCCTCGACCAGAGGGTCGTCGGGAGCGAGCTCGAAGACGTGCCGTCCGGTCCGGAACGCGCTGCCCTCGACCTCGGTGACGACGGCCGGGATTCCGCCGACGGTCGTCTCCCCGACGGTGCGGGCTCGGAACGCGGAGCCGACGATGCTGCGGTGGAGGAGCTCCTCACCGCGCGGCAGCGTGCCCGCCGCGTCGAGGAGCGCGAGACGCGCCGAGGTTCCGCTCCCGCACGGCGAGCGGTCGACCTCGCCGTCGGCGAAGACCGCCACGTTTCGCTGGACGAACGGCTCGTCCCCCTCGTGCTGCCAGAAGATCACGCCGTACACGTCCCGAAGCTCCGGCTCGAGCGGGTGCGCGATCTCGTGGGCGCGCTCGAGGTCGCGCTTGACCGCGCGCCCGAGGTCGATCAGCCTCGGCAACTCGCGCGGCTCGACCCGTTCCTCGAGCGACGCGTAGAACGCCCCGCCGAAGGCGACGTCGACGGTGCGGCCGGCTGCCTCGAGCCCACGAGCCCAGACGTAGGCGGGCACGTTGCGGAAGCGGACCGAGCGCACGCGGCCGTCCTCGACCGCAGCCCACGTTTCCAGCCGTCCGGAGGGGACGTCCACCACGACCCGGTTCTCGCCTTCCCGCTTCGCGAGCACCCCTTCGTCGAGCGCCCACGTGACGAGCGCGATCGTGCCGTGGCCGCACGCGGTCGAGTAGCCCGCGTTGTGGAAGAAGACGACGCCGAGATCCGCGTGCTCGTCCTCCGGCTCGACCACGAAGCAGCCGTACATGTCAGCGTGTCCCCGCGGCTCGTGCACGAGGAGCCTGCGGACGTGGTCGAGGCGCTCGAGCGCGTCGCGGCGCTTCTCCAGGAGCGTCGCGCCCCGCGGGGCCTCGACGCCGCCCGTGACGATGCGGAACGGCTCGCCGCCCGTGTGGTAGTCGACGGTCTCGACCGGGAGCACCCGGCGATGCTAAGCGTGCGCGCTTACCGAGCGGCACCGGAAGGCGGCCCGAGCCGAGCCCGGCGCGGCGAGCTACCTGAGGCGGATCGTCTTCGTAACGGGCGCCGCGGCATTGCCCACGGCGTCGCTCGCGTCGATCCGCAGCTCGAGGGCGTGCGTCGAGCGAGGGACCCGACCTTCAGCGGCCGCGGAACTCCGGCGGGCGCTTGTCGAGAAACGCCTGTACGCCTTCCCGGAAGTCCTCCGTCTGCGTCGCCGCCTGCTGGAGCTCCGCCTCGAGCTCGAGCTGCGCCTCCAGGGAAGGCGTGGTCGCGGCGTGCTCGAACAGGCGCTTGCTGAAGGCGACGCCGCGGGTCGGGAGGGCGGCGTACGACTCGGCGAGCTCGCGGACGCGAGTCGCGAAGCCGTCCGCCGGGACGACCTCGGAAACGAGGCCCCACGCGAGCGCCTCCTGCGCGTTCAGGCGGCGGTTCGACACCATCCACTCGAACGCGCGCTCGCCCAGGATCCGGCGGACGAAGAGCGAGCCTCCGGAGTCCGGGACGAGCCCGATGCCGATGAACCCGGGGACGAAGCTCGCCGCCTCGGAGGCGATGCGGACGTCGCACGCGCACGCGAGCGAGAGCCCTGCTCCCGCCGCCGCCCCGTTGACCGCCGCGAGCACCGGCTTCTCGAGCGCCCGGATCGCGCGGATGTTCGGGTGGTACGTGTCCTCCAGCCGCTCCCGGATGCCGCCCGAGAGCTGCCTGAACTCCTGCAGGTCCTGGCCCGAGCAGAAGCCGCGGCCGGCGCCCGTGATCACGACCGCGCGCACCTCGGGAGCGGCGGCCTCCTCGAGCGCGGCTGCGAGCCGCTCGTGCAGCGCCTTGTCGAACGCGTTGTAGACGTCCGGCCGGTTGAGCGTGATGGTGAGCACCGCGCCGTCGCGCGAGGTGAGCACCTCGTCCGCCACGTCAGCCGTCTTCCTTGCGCGAGAGGAACCCGCGCACGGCGCCCTGCGCCTCCTCCCCGAGCATGGAGAGCGCGAGCCAGTCGCGGGCGTGCCCGATCGTCTGGTGCCACGCGAGGTCGCGCCAGACGTTGAGCTGCTGCTTGGCGTAGCGCGTCGTCTGCGGAAGCTTCGCCGCGAGCTTCTCGACCCACTCGTCGACCGTCCGGTCGAGCTCCTGCTCCGGCACCGCGCGATTCACGAGCCCCCACTCCGCGGCCTGCGCGGCCGGGATCTCGTCGCAGAAGAAGAGGATCTCCCGCGCCCGGCGGTCTCCGACCATGAGCTGGAGCCACTGCGTCGCGCCCCCCGCCGGAACCGAGCCGTGCTCGAGCCCGACGTGGCGGATGAACGCGCCCTCGACCATGACGGCCAGGTCGCACGCCATCTGCAGCTCGTTCCCGCCGCCCACCGCGATCCCGTTGATCCTGGCGATCGTGGGCTTCCCGATCTCCCGCAGGCGATCGTGCATGTCCTGGAACGCGCCGAACCACTTCCAGTACTCCTTGGGCTTTCCGAGGTAGTCCTCGTTCCAGGAGCGGAGGTCGGCGCCGACGCAGAAGGCGCGGCCGGTGCCGGTGACGACGACCACCCGGATGTCGTCGTCCCAGGACGCGTCCTCGCAGGCGCGCGCGATCTCGCGCAGCATCCGGAAGTCGAAGGCGTTGAGGACGTCCGGGCGGTCGAGGCGGATCGTCGCTCGCGGCGGCGACTTCTCGTACACGATCGCCTCGAACCCGAGCTCCGCCGGAGCGAGCGGCCGCGGATGGGTCGGCTCGGGCATCAGCCCGCGATCTCGCCGAAGTGCACGACGAAGGGTACGCCGAGCTCCAGCGCGTCCCGTCCCGTCTCGCGGAACTCGGGTGTCGCGGCGGCCGTCTGGAACGCGTCACGGTCCGGGAACTCCCACTCCGCGTAGTAGGGGTACAGCGGCTCGCCCGCGGGAGAGCCGAACACCTTGCCGTGCCGGAAGGTCCCTCCCGGCACCCGGCGGCACAGGTCCGCGTGCCGCTCGTACCGCTCCGGATCGGGCTCCTGCTCGTAGAGGACGAAGACTCGGACCACCTCGGCTCCTTCCACTCGCTCCCTCCGCTCGCTGGGGAGTGAGCGTATAGCGTCAGCGGAGATGAGCCCGAGCGGTGCGAGCGCTCTCCTCGCCTTCGCGGCCGGCGTGGCCGGAGCGTCGCAGATCGCGGTCCAGGGACGCCTGGGCGGACGGGTCGGCACGATCGAGGCGGTCGCCACCGCGGCCGTCGTCGGCACGACGATCGCGCTCGTCACGCTGCTCCTCGTCCGCGGCTCGCTCCGGGGCGTCGGCGACGCTGCCGCCGGCCCGAAGTGGCAGCTGCTGGGCGGCGTCGCGAGCGTCTTCATCGTCCTCTCGATCACGGTCGCCGGGCCTCGCATCGGCGTCGTCGCGACGACGGCGTTCGTGATCGCCGCGCAGCTCTCGATGGCCACCCTCATCGACCGCTACGGCTGGTTCGGCCTCGAAGCGGTCCCGGTCGCGTGGCCGCGCGTCCTCGGGATCCTGCTTCTCCTCGCCGGCGCCGCCTTGACGCTCCGGCGGTGACCGCGACCCTGGACACGCTCGAGCCGAGGCTCGTCTGGGAGCGCTTCCTCGAGCTGACCCGCATCGCGCGGCCGCCGAAGGAGGAGGACGCCGCGCGCGCGCATGTGCTCGCGTGGGCCGCGGAGCTCGGCTTGTCCACGGAGGTGGACGAGGCGGGGAACGCCGTCGTCCGGGTGCCGGCGTCGGAAGGCCGCGACGGCGCTCCCACCGTCGTCCTCCAGTCCCACCTGGACATGGTGTGCGAGCGGGACCCGGACAGCCCGTTCGACCCGCGCGCGGGCCGGATCAACCCGACGCTCGACGGCGACTGGGTCGCCGCGGAGGGAACGACGCTCGGGGCGGACGACGGCATCGGCGTCGCGGCCGCTATGGCCGTCGCCGAGGACGCCGCCTCCCCGCACGGCCCGCTCGAGCTGCTCTTCACGGTCTCGGAGGAACAGGGCCTCGAGGGCGCGAAGGCGCTCGACCCGGAGCTCGTGGGCGGCCGCCTGCTCGTCAACCTCGACGGCGCGGAGGACGGGATCACCGTCGGCTGCGCGGGAAGCATCCACGTTTTCACGCGCTTCGTCCTCGACCCCGCGCCCAGCCCTCCTGGCCTTCAAGCGCTCGCGGTTTCACTGACGCGCGGCCGCGGCGGGCACTCGGGTGAGGACATCGCCGCCGGGCGGGTGAACGCGAACAAGGCGCTCGGCCGGATCCTCGCGCGCATGCACGGGGAGGCGCCGCTCCGGCTCGCTTCCTTCGAGGGAGGGGTCAGCCGCAACGCGATCCCGCGCGAGGCGCACGCG
>JBKPTS010000082.1:0-6038 GCA_046735575.1 Actinomycetota bacterium | reverse complement strand
TCACCGGACGCGACCTCCACTCGGGCGGCCTCCGAACCGCGGTCGTGACGGCCCGCGAGGCGCACGATGCGCTCGAGGCCTCGGTCGAGCAGATCGTGGACGCCGTGCGTGAGACGCTGGAGGAGACGCCGCCGGAGCTCTCGGCGGACATCGGCGAGCGCGGCATCGTCCTCGCCGGTGGCGGGGTGCTGCTGCACGGATTCGGGCGGCGGCTCCAGGCCGAGACCGGCCTCCCGGTCCAGCTCGTCGAGGAGCCGCTCACGTGCGTGGCGAACGGCGCGGGCCGGTGTCTGGACGAGCTCGGGGCGATCGCGTCCGCCGCCGCCTGGCGCCAGGAGCGGAGAGGAGCGCGACGCCTCCCCTCGTCCTGGCGGCGCTGAGTGACTCGGCCTAGCGCGAGCCGGCTGCGCGACGGCTTCGGCGAGCGTCTCCCGAAAGCTCGTGCACGAACCGCTCGGAGCTGCGTTGGCCCGTGCGGATCCTCTTCGCCGTCAGCTCAAGGGCCGCCGCGTGTGGCGCATCCGGCCATGAAGGACCGGCTCAGAAGATCTCGGGGCACCAGGGCTTGCGCTCGGCGGCGAACATCGCGTCCGCGCGGCGTGCCGCGCCCGGGCTGAGCTCCTCCGCGCGTCCGGCGCGAACGAGCTCGGACATCGCGAACGCTCCCAGGTAGACGGACCCGAGCACGGAGACATCGCAGCGCAGGTCGGCCGAGGCTCGCGTGCGCTCCGCGTGCCCGTCCTCGAGCTTCCACCGCCCCTCGTTCCACGGGCAGAACGCATCGGAGACGTCGAGCACGAGCGCGTCGTCCCGTCCGTACGTTCGAGCGGAGAGCGCCGCGCCGACGTCGACGAGGCGCACCCAGAGCCCGTCGCTGACGCGGAAGCGCATCTCGCGCGGCGCGGCGAGCAGATGGAAGAGCTGATGGTCCATCGGCAGCAGCCAGGCCGTGATCCGGGACGCCCAGTCGATGTCGAGCAGGAAGCGCCAGAGCTGCGCGGTCGGACGGCCGTCGAGGGCGACGACCTCGATCGCGTCGACCTCGCCGTCCGGGGTTCCCTCCTCGAACTTCGGCGGCTTGTGCCGGTACACGGCATACCCCTCGGGCCCCTCGTCGGTCTCGAGGACGGCGAGTCGCTTCGGGCCGCCGCCGTCCCGCCGGTCGGGCGGGTCGAGGAACACCCGGTACTCCCACCAGTCGTGCGAGCGGGCGAGCATGCCCGGGATCCCGGGTCGGACGGCGTCCCAGACCCGGGGGAACAGCTCGAGCGCCTCCTCGGTGTCGACGAGCCGGATGCGGCCGCGCCCCTCGACCTCGACGGCGAACGGCGCCTCGCGCGGGAGCGTCGGCCAGCCGACGAACGATGCCATCCCGTAGCCGAAGCGGCCGTAGATCCGCTCGTCCGAGGCCCAGAGCAGCGCCACGGGCTCGCCTCGCTCGTGCACGTCGTCGAGCTGCGCGCGCATGAGCGCACGGAGCACGCCCCGCCGGCGGTGCGTCGGGTAGGTCCCGACGACCGTGACCCCGGCCGCCCGGACGAACCCGCCCGGCACCGTGACCTCGAACGGGAACGCGCCCGCGCCGCCCACCGTCAGCCCGTCCTCGCGCGCCGCGTGCATGCGCTCGACCGGCAGGTTCTTCGCGAAGCGCTCCATGCGCTCCGGAGTCAATTCGAGCCCGAAGTACTGGCCGATGGCGAGTAACGCCTCGCCGAACTCGTCGAGATCGGCGCAGGGGGCGACGTCGAAACTCACTCGATCCGCTCCAGCGGCGCGTAGTCGACCATCAGCCGGCGCTCGCTGCCGTCCTCGAAGCGGACGGTCACGATCCCGCCCGGCTCGAGCGCGGTGACGATGCCCTCGCCGAGCGAGGCGTGGCGGACGCGGTCGCCGGTCGAGACCAGGACCGCGGTCCCGCGCGGCTGCGACCCGGCGGGCGGGCCGTAGTCGCTCCAGGACGTGGGCCGCAGCCGCTCGTGCTCCACCTCGCGCGGCAGCTCGTCGAGAAAGCGCGAGCCGAGGTTGTACGTGCGCCGGCCGAAGAGCGAGCGCGAGAGCGTGTACGTCATGGTGAGCCGCTCCATCGCGCGCGTCATCCCGACGTAGCAGAGACGCCGCTCCTCCTCGACCCCCTGCTCCTCGATCGCGCGGACGTGCGGGAAGACGCCCTCCTCCATCCCGATCATGAACACCGCCCGGAACTCGAGGCCCTTGGCGTTGTGGAGCGTCATCAGCGTGACCACCCCGCGGTCGTCCTGGATCGTGTCCTGGTCGGAGACGAGCGCGACGTCCTGGAGGAAGCCGGCGAGCGACGCCTCCTCCGTCTGCTGCCGGTACTCTCGAGCCACGCCGACGAGCTCCTGCAGGTTCTCGATCCGGCCGCGCGCCTCGATCGTCCGCTCGGCCTCGAGCGCCTCGAGCAGCCCCGACTTCTCGAGGACGCGCTCGAGCAGCTCGTCCACCGGCAGCTCCTGCGCCGCGGACTGGAGGGACTGCATCGTCGTGTGGAAGGCGCGAATCGCCCGGCACGAGGCCGGGGCGACCTGCGCCGCCTCCGGGTCCGCCATCGCGTCGAAGAGCGGGCGTCCGGCACCTTCCGCGTGCGTCACCAGCCGGGCGAGGGAGGTGTCCCCGATTCCGCGCCGCGGCTTGTTCGCGATCCGCAGCAGCGACCCCGCGTCGCTCGGGTTGGAGAGCACCGAGAGATAGGCGAGCGCATCCCGGATCTCCGCCCGCTCGTAGAAGCGCGGGCCGCCGATGACCTGGTACGGGATGTCCTGCCGGACGAGCACGTCTTCGAGCACCCGCGACTGCGCGTTCGTCCGGTAGAAGACCGCGATCTCGTTGCCGGAGAGCTCGCCGTCGAGCAGCGACGCGATCTCCGCGGCGACGAAGCGCGCCTCCGCGTGCTCGTCCTCGACCTCGACCACCCGCACGGGGTCGCCTTCGCCGAGCTCGGAGAAGAGCCGCTTGGGCTTGCGCTCGCGGTTCTGCTCGATGACCTCGTTCGCCGCGCGGAGGATGCGGTTCGTCGAGCGGTAGTTCTGCTCGAGCGCGATGACGCGCGTCCCCGGGAAGTCGCGCTCGAACTCCATGATGTTGCGGATGTCGGCTCCTCGGAAGGCGTAGATCGACTGGTCGGGGTCCCCGACGGCGCAGACGTTGCCGTGCTCGCCGCCGAGAAGCTGCAGGAGCCGGTACTGCGCGTGGTTCGTGTCCTGGTACTCGTCCACGAGGACGTAGCGGAAGGCCTTGCGCCACCTCGTCAGCGCATCCGGGAAGCGCTCGAGCACCTCGACCGTGAGCATGAGCAGGTCGTCGAAGTCGACCGCGTTCGACGCGTGCAGCCGGCGCTGGTAGAGCTCGTAGCTCTCGGCGACCGTCTGGTCCCAGAAGGACGCGACCTGCCCCAGGTACCGCTCGGGCGAGACGAGGTTGTTCTTGGCACGCGAGATCTGGGCGTGGATGCCCCGCGGCGAGAAGCGCTTCGGGTCCTTGCCCAGCTCCTCCAGGCACGCCTTCACGAGCCGCACCTGGTCCTGGTCGTCGTAGATCGTGAAGTTCGAGCGGTAGCCGAGGCGCTCGGCCTCGCGCCGGAGCATGCGGCCGCAGGCGGCGTGAAAGGTGAGGATCCAGATCGCTCGCGCGGTCGCGCCGAGCATGCGCTCGAGCCGCTCCCGCATCTCCCCCGCCGCCTTGTTCGTGAAGGTGATGGCGAGGATCTCGTTCGGCTTGACCCCGACGGCGTGGAGCAGATGGGCGACGCGGTAGGTGAGAACGCGCGTCTTGCCGGACCCCGCGCCGGCGACGACGAGGAGCGGGCCTTCGGTCGCGAGCACGGCCTCGCGCTGAGCCTCGTTCAGGTCCGCGAGGTACCGATCGGGAGCCGCGACGGCCATGCGGCGATGCTACCGGCGGGTGTCTGCGACGAGCTCCCGCCTACCAGCGGACGGTCAGCTCGACGTGCCCCGGCTTCTTCGGCGTCCCGGCCCACGTGATCCGCCACGTGTACGCGCCCCTTGGAAGCGGTTCGAACGACGCCTTGCAGTAGAAGGACCCTGCCGCGCCCTGGCAGCCGGAGGAGTTCGGCGAGATGTTGCTCGTGTGGATGAGCGGCCCTCCCTTCGGCGCGTGCTTGCCGAGGAGGAAGAGCCTGGCCTTGCCGGCGGTGGGCACGCGCAGCAGCACGCGGAAGGAGGCCGGCCGGTGGGTCACGATCCGGACCGAAGACGACTTGCCGGAGGAAATCGAGTCCTCGAAGAACACCTTCGCCTTGGTCGCCCCGACGGCTGCCGCCGGCACGAGGGCAGCCGCCAGCACCGCGGCGACGAGGATGGATTTGCGCATGTGAGCTCCTTTATCCGTTCGAGCGCCGCAGCCCGAGTGTCCTGCCGAGCGCAGCAAAGCAGATCACGAGCGCGATCGCCTCGAAGGCGCCGCGGACGATCCCGGAGCCCGGATCGCCCTCCGCGTACCAGCCTCCGGCAACGCCCAGGAGTCCCACGGCCACGGCCGAGATGCCGGCGAACCGCCACGGGTGCGCCTCGAGTCGGAGCCGCCTGAGCGGGCCGATGCGGAGAACGGGCCCGAGGTCGTCGAAGACGTCCCCCGCGGGCCCTCCCGGCGCGGCGGCCGGACAGGCGGAGTCCGAGACGACGTATGACGCGCCCGCGAGCGGCGCAAGCAGGAAGGCGCATGTCGCGGCGGCGGACCAGGTCCACCACGCGGCGAGGGTACCCGCAGAATCGAGCGCGAGCAGACCGAGAGCCAGGAGGGCTCCGGCGGTCGCCGCGAGGGCGACGTTCGTACGCCGGCGCACGAGCGCGAGGTCCGCGGCGCCGGCTGTCCTCGTTCCACCGAGGCGCCAGGCGCGGAGGAGCGCGAGGCAGCCGCTCACGAACGCGATCTGCGGAAGCAGGACGAGCGCGATCGCGAGCAGCGGCCCGAACGGATAGAGGCGGTGGCCGGACACGTCCTGCCAGCCTCCGGCGGCGTCGACGAGTGCGAGGAGAAGGGCGTAGCAGGCTCCGGCGAGGGCGAGAGCCGCGAACGCGACGAACGTCGCCCGGCGCGTTCGGGTCGTCGCGAGCTCGTGGGCGACGAGCCGGGCGAACCGTGCCGCCTCGCCGAACCGGCGCGTCGCCTCTTCACCACGCTCCTGGGCCTCCTGCAGGTGATCGCGCACCTCTGCGAGCACGCGCTCGGCATCCGCTCCGCGGACGCCGAGCGAACGGAGCCGCTCCCCGACCTCGTCGACGAACCGCTCGCTCACGCGACCACCGCCCGCATCGCGTTCGCGTAGGTCTGCCAGGCGTCGCGCTCGCGCGCGAGCTCCGCTCGCCCTCTCCGCGTCAGCCTGTACACCCGTCGCCTCCGCGTCCGGCCATCCTCCCAGCTGCTCGTCACGAGGCCCTGCCGCTCGAGGCGGTAGAGCGCGGGGTACACCGTGCCCTCGGCGAGGTCGAAGACGCCGCCGCTGCGGTCGCGGAGGGCCTCGACGAGGCCGTATCCGTGCGTCGGCCCCTCCGCGAGCGTGGAGAGGAGGAGGAGGTCGACGTGGCCCTTGTTCGACTCGAGCACGTTCGGATCATACCTAGAACGACTAGGTAATGGTTCTCCTGGGAATCACCGCGACGCGGCCGTCGACGGGCACGACGTCGATGGTGGCGCCGTAATGCGCCGCGATGAGCGACTCCGTCAGCACGTCGGGTGGAGCACCGTCCGCCACCACACGGCCGCGGTCGAGCAGCACCATGCGATCGGCGTACTGCGCCGCGAGCGTCAGGTCGTGCATCGCGGACACGAGCGTCAGCTCGGAGTCCACCCGCAGGGCGTCGACGAGCTCGAGCGCCTGCTGCTGGTGGCCGATGTCGAGCGCGGCCGTGGGCTCGTCGAGGAGGACGATCGGCGCCTCCTGCGCGAGCGCACGGGCGACGACGGCGCGCTGCCGCTCGCCTCCGCTGAGCGTGCCGAGCCGGCGCTCGCCGTACGCGAGCAGGTCGAGGCGGGCGAGCGCGCGAGCGGCCGCGGCGCGGTCG
>JBKPTS010000081.1:0-24118 GCA_046735575.1 Actinomycetota bacterium | reverse complement strand
CCTTTCGGGCGTGGTTCCTCCGCTCGCCCGTGGACACGGCACGGCGAACCGTCCCGGCCGGCGTCGCGCACCGCGCGCGCGGGCCGGCCCCCGGCGCCGAGGGCGGCGGCGATCCCGCCGGGGACACGCCTTCCTTGCTCGGCGCCTCCGAGCACGAGGTCCTGCGCGAGAAGGACTTCGCGGACATGACGCCGGAGGAGTTCGGGCAGGTGAGACGGCTCGTCGCCGAGATCGCGCGTGCACGCCCGCGACGTGCGTCACGCCGCCGCCGTGCCGACGCTCGCGGCGACGCGCTCGACATCCGTGGGCTCGTGCGCCGTTCGCTGCGCACCGGGGGCGATCCGCTCGAGCGCCCGTTCCGTGCGCGGAAGTCGGTGCCGCGGAAGCTCGTCCTCGTCTGCGACGTGTCCGGGTCGATGGCTCTCTACGCACGCGCGCTGCTCCTCTTCCTGCACTCGGCCGTCGACTCCGGGCCCGGGGTGGAGGCGTTCGCGTTCGGCACCAGGCTCACACGACTCACGTCCGACCTCGCGCGGCGCGACCCGGAGCGGGCCCTCGAGCGCGCGACCGAGGCGGCCGTCGACTGGGGAAGCGGGACCCGCATCGGCGCGTCGCTCGCGGAGCTGAACCGGGTCTACGGCCGGCGGGCCCTCACGCGGGGCGCGGTCGTCGTGATCCTCTCGGACGGCTGGGAGCGCGAGGACAACGCGCTCGTCGGACGGGAGGCGGCGCGGCTGCAGCGGGCTGCGTACGCGGTGATCTGGGTCAACCCGCTCAAGGGGAGCCCCGACTACCAGCCGCTCGCCGGAGGCATGCGGGCGGCCCTGCCCTTCGTCGACCGCTTTCTCTCCGGCCATAATCTGGGGAGCCTGGAGGAGCTCGCCGTGGTGCTCGCCGGAGTCGAGAGGAGGCGCGCAGCGTGAAGGAGATCCTTCCCGAGCTCGAGCGCTGGGTCGAGTCGGGCGAGGAGGCCGTCGTCGCCACGGTCGTCGCGACGCGCCGCTCGGCGCCGAGGCCTGTCGGCTCGAGCTTCGCCGTCTCGTCCTCGGGTGCGATCTGCGGCTCGGTGTCGGGCGGCTGCGTCGAGAGCGACGTGTACGAGAAGGCGCAGGAGGTGCTCGAGACCGGCACGCCGCAGCTCGTGACCTACGGGATCTCCGACGATCAGGCCTGGAGCGTCGGCCTCCCCTGCGGAGGCGAGATCGACGTCTTCCTCGAGAAGGTTTGAAGGCTTGAGCCCACTGCTCGACCGGCTCGCGGCGCTTCCGGACGACGTCCGCGCGGTCCTTTTCACCGTCCTCGAGGGCGAGGACGCCGGGAGAAAGCTGCTGGTGGTCGAGGGCGGCGAGAAGACCGGGGACGCGCCGGCGCCGCTCGAGGCGCTGGCCGACGAGGTGCTGCGCGGCGGCCGCAACCGCTTGCTCGAGCTCGACGGCGTCCGCGTCTTCGCCGAGTGGTACGGGCCGCCCCCGCGCGTCTTCGTGTACGGGGCGGTCGACACGGCCGAGGCGGTGTGCGCGGGCGCGAAGCTCCTCGGCTGGACGGCGATCGTCGCCGACGCGCGCGCGAAGTTCGCGACGCGCGAGCGGATCCCCTCGGCCGACGAGCTGATCGTCGCCTGGCCGGAGGAGGCGCTCGAGCGCGTGCGCCCGGACCACCAGACCGCCGTTCTCGTCCTCACCCACGACGACAAGTTCGACGAGCCAGCGCTTCTGGGCGCGCTCCGGACCGACGCCTTCTACATCGGCGCGCTCGGCTCGCGCCGGAACCAGGAGCGCCGTCGCGAGCGGCTGCTCGCGGCCGGCGTCGGCGAGAGCGAGCTCGAGCGGATCAGCGGTCCCTGCGGGCTCGACATCGGCTCCGAGACGCAGGAGGAGACGGCGGTGTCGATCCTGGGCGAGATCCTGGCCGTCCGGGCGGGACGGGGCGGCGGGCGCCTGCGCGAGTCGCCGCGGCGCATCCACGCCGAGGCCGCGTCCTAGCGGCCCCTAGCTCTCGCCGGGCTCGTCGTCGACGCCGTCCGAGGCGGAGGCGTCCTCGGAGAGGCTGTAAGCGCTCAGCCGGTTCGAGAGCCCCTGCATCCAGCCGGTCTCGTCGCTCTCGTCGCCCGGCTCGTGGCTCGACCGGCGACGGTCCTTGCCCGTAGGCCGCTCGTCCTCCGCAGGGCGTCTCGTGCTCTCGCGCGCTGCTGGACGCTCGCTCTCGTCGCGCTCCAGGATGAGCTCGGTGATCGGCGGGAAGCCGAGACCCGCGGGATCGGGCGGCCCGTCCGGCGCGTCCTCCCGCGGACGCTCGCGGCCCGGGACGACGATGAAGTCCGGCAGGTCGTCCGGATCCGGCTCGGGCACCGACTCGGACTCGGTCTCGGGCCCGGGAACGGCGAGCGGGACCACCGCCGCGACGGGCGTCGGCTCGTGGACCGGCTCCCGCTCCGTTTCCCGCGCTGCCACGGGCTCCGGCTCCACGACGGGAAGCTCGGCCTCGGGCGGCTCCGGCCGGGGGAGGACCGGGGCCTGCGGCTCGGGCGTGGGCTCGAGCACGACCTCCGCCGTCTGCTCGACCTCCGCCGTCTGCTCGGGCTCGGGCTCGGGCTCGAACTCGGCGACGTGCTGAGGCTCCGGCTCCGGCTCGGGCGCCGGCTCGGCCCTGGCGTCGGGCTCGGACGGGCGCTCGGGCTCGGCGACGGCGTCGGGCTCGGGGACGAATACGGTCTCCGTCGCGGCAGCCTCCGGCTCGACCACGGGCTCCTCCTCGAGCGGCTCTGGTTCCGGCTCGAGGGCCGGCACCTGCTCGAGCACGGGCTCCTGCGGCGCGGGTCGCTCGAGGTCGAGCATCCCCGCTCGCCGCGGCGTCTCGGGCGCCGCTTCGAGCCTGGGAGCAGGGCGCTCCTCGACCGTCTCAGCCGGCGGCTCGGCCAGCGGGTCGACGACGGGCGCCAGCTCGGCAGAGTCTGCGAAGACAGGCGGCAGGTCGAGCTCGGGCGGCTCGGCGACCGGGGTCACGACGGCCGTCGGCTGGGGATCGGGCTCCGGGGCGAGCGTCGGCGCGGGGGCGGGGGACCACTCGGAGGCGAGCCCGGTGGCCGGCCGCTCGCGCAGCTCCAGGCGTTTGATCTTGCCGTCGGCCGTCGTCGGCAGGGCGTCGACGAGCTCGATCTCGCGCGGGACCTTGTGCGCGGCGAGCGACTGCGCGGCGTGCTCTCGGATCTCGGCGGCGAGGCGGTCGGATGCCTCGAACCCGGGAGCGAGGACGACGAACGCGCGCGCGAACTGGCCGCCGCGCTGGAGATCGCGCATCCCGACCACGGCGGCATCGGCCACCGCCCGGTGCCGGTTGAGCGCCTCCTCGACCTCGACGGGGCCGAACCGCCCGCCGCCGCTCAGGACGATGTCGGCGCTGCGCCCGATGAACCAGAGAAAGCCGTCCTCGTCGCTCGCCGCCGTGTCGCCGGTCAGGTATGCGTCCCCGCGAAACGCGGCCTTCGTCTCCTCGGGCGCCTCCCAGTAGCCGGCGAAGAGGGTGGGAGGCCGGCCTCGGAGCGCGAGCTCGCCGACCGCGCCGGGCCCGAGCTCGTCGCCGTGCTCGTCCACCACGGCCACGTCGAAGCCCGCAAGTGGAACGCCGATCGACCCCGCGCGGAATCCGGGGCCCGCGCCGTTGGCGACGACGATGCCGGTCTCCGCCTGGCCGTAGCCGTCGCAGATCGTGAGGTCCCACTCCTGCTCGTAGGCGGCGATCAGGTCCGCGCTCAGATGCTCGCCGGTGGAGACGAGCCTGCGCAGCTTCGGCGGCCGGTAGCGCGAGAGGTCGGCCGCGCCGAGGAGCGCCTTGTACTCGGCCGGCGTCTGGCAGAGGATCGTCGTGTCGAGCCTGCGGATACACCGCAGACGGTCGTCCGGGTCGAACTCCTCCTGGTGGAGAACGATTTCCGCGCCGCGCGACCACGGGCCGACGAGCGCGTTCCACACGGCGGCGGCGGAGCTCGCGTCCGCCGTGCACCAGACGGCGTCGTGGGGCCCCGCGTCGAGCCAGTGCTCGGCGGCGACGCGGGCCGCGAACGCGGCGCCGTGTGTATGGACGACACCGCGCGGCCCCTCGGCCGTGCCGGACGTCGTCAGGATGAATGCGGGATCTCGCGAGGAGGTGTCGTGCGTCGGCGCCTCGTCCGGCAGCGTCCGGCTCAGGGAGGCGGTCTCCTCGATGTAGAGCGCCGCCGCGACGTCGGCCACGCTTTCGATCTCGCCTCGCGAAGACTCCCCCGCGACGACGAGCTTCGCGCCGGTCACGGAAACGCGGACCTGGAGCGCCGCCGCGGACATCGCCTCCGGGCAGGGGACCGCGACCGCGCCCACCTTCAGCACCCCGAGCATGACCTCGAGCCAGTCCGGGGTCTTCCCGGCGAGAACGAGGACCCTGTCCCCGGGCTCGACGCCGTTCTGCCGCAGCAGCGTCGCCCAGCCTGCCGCTCCCTCCGCGATCAGGAGGAACGAGCGCGGCTCGATGACGCCGTCCTTGCCGAGGAAGGTCAGCGCTCTCCGCTTCGGGTCCCGTGCGAGCACCTCCACCACGTCCCGCGTGAAGTTGAAGCGGTCCGGGACGGCCCAGCGTCCGTCGGCGAGTGCGGGTGCGACTGCGGCGGCGTCGTAGGACCCGTTCTCGGGGACGGGTACGGCTGCCTTGCGGCGGCGGGTGAGCATCTTCACGGCTTCTCCATTATCGACCCGATCGAGGCAAAAACTAAAGGCCTCGAACGCGTCGATTACGTGAGGCCGAGCTCGGTCGCAAACGGCGCATCTGCGGGAAGTTCGTCGGGGAGGTGGAAGCCCCCTGCTTCCTCGAGCGCTGCGATCCGCTTCTCGAGCGGCGGATGGGTGTCGAAGAGGCCGGACATGAAGTTCACGCCGCCGCGCTCCGACTCGACGCGCGAGGTCGGGCTCTCGACCCAGAGGTGCGCGACCGCGGCATCCGCGTACTTGATCGTCGTGGTGTCGAGCTGCAGCCGCTTGAGTGCGAGCGCCATGGCCTCCGGGTCGTTCAGGATCTCGGCCGAGCCGGCATCGGCGAGGAACTCACGCCGGCGGGAGAGGCTCATCCGCAGCAGCATCGCCGCGTAGGGGGCCAGCAGCAGGCCGACGATCGCGAGCGCGAGGACGAGGATCCCGCCGCCCTTCCGGTCGCGACCGCCCCCGCCGCCGAAGATCAGCATCCGGAAGCCGATGTCGGCGATGAGCGCGATGACGCCGGCGAAGATCGTCGCCATGGTCATCAGGTACGTGTCGCGGTTGCGGACGTGGGAGATCTCGTGGCCGAGCACGGCCTCGAGCTCGCGCTTCGGCATCGCGCGCAGGAGCCCCGTCGTCACGCCCAGGTAGCTCGTCTTCGGGCGCAGCCCGGCCGCGAAGGCGTTCGGCGCGGGATCCTCGACGATCCGGACCTCGGGGGTTACCGGGAGGCCGGCGGCGATCGAGACGTTCTCGACGAGCCGGTGGAGCGGCTTCAGGTCGTCGGGCCCGATCTCCTGCGCGCGCGTCATGCCCGCGACCATCCGCCGGCTGGAGAGGATGGCGAAGATCGCATAGAGGCCGGCGCCGACGAGCGCGACGACCCCGAGCCGGAGGTCGAAGATGACTCCGATCAGGCCGCCGACGATCCCGAGCAGGAGGGCGAAGCCGAAGACGACGATCGTGCTGCGGAGCCGATTCGAGCGGATCTGCTCCTGGAGCGTCACGTGGCGAACGAGACCTCGGGTGGCGCGGTGTCTCCCTCCGCGGAGAAGAACTCGCGGGCGCGGAAGCCGAACGGCCCGGCGACCAGCAGCCAGGGGAAGCTCTGGATCGCCGTGTTGAAGGCCATGACCGTGGCGTTGTAGTAGCGGCGCGCGGCGCTGATCTTGTCCTCGGTGTCCGTGAGCTCCTCCTGGAGCTCCAGGAAGTTCTGCGACGCCTTCAGGTCCGGGTAGGCCTCGGCGACGGCGAAGAGCCGGCCGAGCGCGGCCGTGAGACCCTCGTCGGCCGCTGCCGCCTGCGCCGGCGACGCTGCCCGCTGCAGCTCGGTGCGGGCCCTCGTCACCTCGTCGAACGTCTCGCGCTCGTGCGACGCATAGCCGCGGACCGTCTCCACGAGGTTCGGGATCAGGTCGGCTCGCCGCTGGAGCTGCACGTCGATGTTGGCCCAGCCAGTGTTGACCTCCTGGCGCAGCCGGACGAGCCGGTTGTACCCGAGCACGAGACCGACGAGCAGGAGGGCGACGACGCCGATCAGGATCCAGAGCCAGAGCATCGGGGTCGAGAAGTCTAGACGCCGTCCAAGGCCGCCCCGAGCGCCGCCCGCGCATCCGCGAGCACCGGCTCGCCGTGCGAGACGAGGACGCGCTCGACCGGGAGCTCGAGCGCCGGGCGCAGGGAGCTCGCGAGGTCGGCGAGGCTCGTCCGTTCGGGGAGCCAGGACCGCGGGCACAGCCGGAGACCGCCCGAGCCGTCGCCGAGGAGCACGTCGCCGGGGACGAGCGTGCGCTCTCCGGGCAGCCAGTAGACGACCTCGTTCGCGCGGGCCGTGGGCAGCGCCACGACGGCGCCCGGAAGGGGGTCGTCGGGCCGGAACGGGTCCGTGACCGCCCCGGCGCGCCGGGCGATCGCCCTCTCGCCTCGCGCGGCCGCCCAGATGCGGGCCCCGGCCGGCTTTGCCGGCGCCGGAGCGGGACGCGAGTAGCGCTCGCGCACGGCGCGCGCGCTGCGCGTGTGCCAGAAGACGGTCACGAGCACGTGGACGTCTCCTCCGACCCTCTTCACGTCGCGGTCGAGCGCCTTCCAGAAGCGCGCCTCCTCGTCGCCGGGGACGAGCGGGTCGACGAGGACGACGCCGTCGGGCGTCTCGTGGTAGACGCAGCCGACCTCCTGCCTCCACTCCTCGTGGTACGCCGTCCAGCGCCAGAGCCCAGGGCCGAGCTTCAGCACGTCCACCGCGGTGACAGTAGTCCGGGCGTGTGCCGTGCGGGTCCGAGTATCGTCGGAGCTCGTGAGGAGGAGGATCGACAGGAGGAACCGCCCCGAGTTCGCCGGGTTGGTCGTGGTCGCGCTGGCGACGCTCGCGCTCGCGGGCTGCGGAGGATCGGGCTCGAGCTCGTCCGAGAGCTCCTCCACGAGCTCGTCCTCGACGACGACGTCAGCGTCCGGCGGGATGACGCTCGACGGCACCGTCGGGCCGGGCTTCACGATCACGCTCGACCAGAACGGCAAGTCGGTCTCGACGCTCGCGCCGGGCACCTACACGATCGACGTGAACGACAAGTCCGACATCCACAACTTCCATCTGACCGGCCCCGGGGTCGACAAGGCGACGGACGTCGGCGGCACCGGCACGGAGACGTGGACCGTCGACTTGAAGGACGGGTCGTACCACTTCCAGTGCGATCCGCACGCCTCGTCGATGAACGGCAGCTTCACCGTCTCCGGCTGACGATCGACGCCGCCTCCCGCGTCGCCCGGGAGATCGGGCGCTCCGACGACGTCCGCTGGTTCCGCGCGCCGGGCCGCGTGAACCTCATGGGCGGGCACACGGACTACAACGAGGGCTTCGTCCTCCCGCTCGCCAGCGATCGCTCGTGCGTCGTCGCGGCACGGCCTGCGGAGGCCGTTCGGATCCGCTCGCTCGACCTGGCCGGCGTGCTCCGGATACCCGCGGACGGAAGCGCCGAGCCCGCCTCCGTCGAGCCGGCTTGGGGACGCTACGCCGCGGGCGTGGTGCGGGAGCTCGCGCACCGTGGCCGCCCGGCCGTCGGCATCGACGCCGTGCTCGCCTCGGACGTGCCGCTCGGGGCCGGCCTCTCGTCGAGCGCCGCCCTCGAGGTCGCCGTGGCGCTCGCCCTCTCGGCGGCGGCGGAATTGGAGCTCGACGACCTCGAGCTCGCGCAGGCGTGCCGGGCGGGGGAGATCAGCGGGACCGGCGTCCCGTGCGGGATCATGGACCAGCTCGTCTCGCTGCGCGCGGTCGAGGGAGCCGCGCTCCTGATCGACTGCCGCTCCCTGGAGACGACCCCGGTGCCGCTGCCCTCCGGGCTCGCCCTCTTCGCCGTCCACTGCGGGGTCTCCCGCGCGCTCGCGGCCGGCGAGTACGCCCGGCGGCAGCGGGAGTCCGTGCGACTGGCGAGCGAGCTCGGCCTGCGCGCGCTCCGCGACGCGACGGCGGATCAGGCCCCGGTGCATCCGCTCGTGCGCCACGCCGTCACCGAGAACGCGCGCGTGCACGAGGCCGTCGCGGCGCTCCAGGCAGGCGACGGCGAGCGGCTGGGGCGCGCCTTCCTCGCGAGCCACGCCAGCCTGCGCGACGACGTGGGCGTGACGACGCCCGAGCTCGACCTGCTCGTGGACGAGCTCGTGTCGGCCGGCGCCCACGGCGCCAGGCTCACGGGCGGCGGGTTCGGCGGCTGCCTGGTGGCCGTCGCGGACGCCGGCTCCACCGAGGCGATCGCCGGGACGGCGCTCGAGCGCTACCGCAGGGCGACGGGTCTCGAGCCGGCCCTGTACGAGTGCAGGGCGGTCGCCGGGGCCGGGGAGCTCACGGCGCAGGCGGGCGACAGGCGGGTGTCCGACTGAAGTCGGGCAGCGGGCTTCTCAGAGGCGCACCGTCTCGCCGCTCTCCGCCGAACGGTGGAGCGCCTCGAGCGCCTGCGCCTGCGCCACCGCGTCCTCCCGCCCGAGCAGGAGCGGCGCCTCGTCGCGGATCGCATCGGCCAGGTTCTCGAGCTCGAGACCGTACGAGTCGACCGGCTCGAGCTCGATCCGCTCGACGCCGTCCTCCCTCCGCACCTCGATCACCGGCTGCCGGCAGTGCCAGGGATCGTCGAGGAAGATCGACCCCTCCGTCCCGATCGCCTCGAGCTCATCCCGCTCGGGGAGGTACGTCCCACAGTCGAACAGCGCGACGACGTCGCCCGGGAAGCGGAGCAGCCCCGCGAAGACCCAGTCGGTGCCGGTCGGGCCGATGTGCGCCTGCGCGGCGACGCTCTCGGGCTCGCCTCCCAGCAGGCGGGAGCCGCTCACGCAATAGCACCCGACGTCCATCAGCGAGCCGCCCTCGACGTCCGTCCGCAGGCGGATGTTGTCGGCGTCGTACAGCGCGTAGCTGAACGCCGCGCGCACGACCCGGAGCTCGCCGATCGCGCCGCCGTGGACGAGCTCGACGAGCCGCGCCGTCTGCGGGTTGTGGCGGTACATGAAGGCCTCGCTCAGCAGGCGTCCGGTGCGCTCGGCGACCTCGAACGCCCGCTCGACGTCGTCGGGGTGGCGGCTGAACGGCTTCTCGCAGAGCACGTGCTTGCCTGCCTCGAGCGCGTTGACCGACCACTCGACGTGCAGCGTGTTCGGGAGCGAGATGTAGACGGCGTCGACGTCCGGGTCCTCGAGCAGCGCCTCGTACGAGCCGTGGGCGCGCTCGATCCCCCATGCGCGCGCGTACGCCTCCGCGCGCGCCCGGTCGCGGCTCGCGACCGCGACGATCTCGACCTTCTCGGACTCCCGCGCAGGCGGGATCACGAGCCGGTTGATGTGCGCGGTCGAGACGATCCCGAAGCGAACGACGTCGCTCATCGGCCGTGTTCCGGCCGATGAGCGCGGAGGGGCGGGGGAAACGTGGTTTGCCCCACGACGGGTGCCGCAGTCGAGCGTGTCATTGCGCCTCCAGTGGTCGCAGGGCCGGGTACAGCGCGCGGAAGCGAGCGTAACCCTCCTCGTACGCCGCCGCCCAGGCAGCGTTCGGCTCGACCGTCTCCCGGACGCGGACGCAGGTCGCGACCGCCTCGTGCGCATCCGCGAACGCGCCGCTCGCGACCCCGGCGAGGAGCGCCGCGCCGTAGGCCGAGCCCTCCTCGACGACCGTCAGCTCGAGCGGCAGCCCGAGGACGGACGCGACGATCTCGAGCCAGAGGCGGCTGCGTGCGCCGCCTCCCGAGGCACGTCCGGCGCCGGGCCGGACTCCGAGCTCGCGCAGGAGCCCGAGCGAGTCGCGGAGGCCGTAGGCGACGCCCTCGAGGACGGCCCGCACGAGCGCGCCGCGGTCGTGCCGGACCGAGAGGCCGGTGAAGGCGCCGCGGGCGCCGGCGTCCGCGTGCGGCGTGCGCTCGCCCTGGAGGTAGGGCAGGAAGGCGACCCCCTCGGCGCCGGGCGACCAGCGCGCGGCCTCTGCCGTGAGCTCGTCGTATCCCGCTCCCGGCGCGAAGGCGTCGCGGAACCAGCGGAGCGAGCCCGCGGCGTTCAGCATCACGCCCATCGCCTCCCAGGTCCCGGGCAGCGCGTGGCAGAAGGCGTGCACCCGTGCCTCCGGGTCGTGGGCGTAGGCCGGCAGGGCGGCGAAGACGACCCCCGAGGTGCCGAGGACGACGGACACGGCGCCCTCTCCGACCACGCCGACGCCGAGCGCCGCCGCCTGCTGGTCGCCGGCGCCTGCGACCTCGGTCGACTCGTGCACCGGCGGTAACCACTCGCGAGGGAGGTCGAGCGAGTCGAGCACCTCGTCGCTCCAGCGCCGGTTGGCGACGTCGAGCAGGAGCGTTCCGGAGGCGTCGGCGACGTCGATCGCCCACTCGCCCCGGAGCCGCAGGCGCACGTAGTCCTTCGGCAGCGTGATCCTGCGGATGCGCGCGTAGACCTCAGGCTCGTGGCGGCGGAGCCAGAGGAGCTTGGGCGCAGTGAAGCCCGTCAGCGCGCGGTTCCCCGTGAGCTCGACGAGCCGCTCGCGCCCGACGCGCTCCTCGACCTCGACGCACTCCGCAGCCGTGCGCTGGTCGTTCCAGAGGATCGCGGGCCGGAGGACGCGGTCGCGGTCGTCGAGGGCGACGAGCCCGTGCATCTGGCCCGAGAAGCCGACGGCGGCGGGCTCGACGCCGAGCCGCTCGAGGGCCCGCTCGCTCCCGCGCACCCAGTCCTCCGGGTCCTGCTCCGACCATCCGGGCCGCGGCGTCGCGAGCGGGTAGCCCTCCTCCGTCGAGGCGACGACCTCGCCCTGGGGAGAGATCGCGACCGCCTTGACGCCCGTCGTGCCGACGTCGAGGCCGACGAGCGCCGGTCTCACTCGCCGCCGAGAGCGGCGTACACGAGCTCGTAGGCGCGCACCGCGTCCTTCTCTGACTGCGCCTCGCGCAACGCGGCATCGTCGATCTTCGCGGCGACGGAGTCGATGAAGCGCCACTGCAGCACGCTCCGCTCGACGGCGGCCACCGCGTCCTCGGTGTACGGGTAGAGGTCGAACCCGAGCCGCTCGCCGTTCTCCCCGTAGCGGGCGCGCCGCAGCTCGACCGCGAGCTCGAGCGTCTCCATGAAGGCCGTGGCGCCGACCATGTTGTCGTCGTCGAACGTGCCCCAGCCGGAGTTCGCGTGCTGGTGGCCGAGCAGCCCCTCGGCGGCGAGCAGCGCCGCGTACTCGGCGAGGCTCTCGCCGTTCATGAGCAGGTGCTGCCAGTCCATGTTGACCTTGACGCTCGTGATGCCACGGGCGCGCAACGTGTGGATCACGTGCAGCGTCATGCCCACGTTGCGCATCAGGATCTTCATCGCCGGCTCCGAGTTCTTGTGCTCGAGGAAGAGCAGGATCCCGTGCTCCTGGCAGCGCGCGGCGATCTCGCCGACGGCGTCGAGGAAGCGCGCCCAGGCCTCCCGGTACGGCGTCTGGAAGGGGTAGTTGTAGCCCTCGATCCCCGGCCACAGGATCATGTGCGCGCCGACCGAGGCGGCGAAGTCCGCGGCGCGGAGCGCCTCGTCGAGCGCAGCGCGCCGGATCGCGTCGGCGGGCGAGGACAGGGCTCCTCGCCCGAACCGCGGATCGAGATGCGTGCCCGTCGCGACGGCGTAGATCCCGTGGCCGGCGAGCGCCTTCCGCACCTCGTCGAGGTTCTCCTCCGAGAGCTCCTGCGGATAGTGGAACTCGTAGTCGTCGATGAGAGCGTCGAGCCCGGCGACCGCGCGGGCGACCCGCTCGGGCGTCGACTCGCCCGCGCGCTCGGGCCTGTAGCCGCCGGGCACGAAGCGGGTGACCATGGGGCCGAGCGCCCAGATCCCGAGCGACGTCTTCACCGTGCTCCTCTCCATTTGGGCGGCCTAGTATCCCGCACGACCGGCAGCGACGGACGAGGAGGGCGATGGGCCGCGAGGGCATCCGGGAGATCGGCGTCGGGCTGCTCGGCTACGCGTTCATGGGCAAAGCGCACTCGAACGCCTTCCGCAAGATCTCCTACCTGACCTGGCCGCCCCCGCTCGAGCCGCGGCTCGTCTCGATCGCCGGGCGCGACGAGCGGGCCGTCTCGGAAGCGGCCGACCGCTACGGCTTCGCCCGCTGGACGACCGACTGGCGCGAGCTCGTCCGCGACCCCGAGATCCAGCTCTTCGACAACCTCGGCCCGAACTCGCTGCACGCCGAGCCGACGATCGCCGCCGCGGAGGAAGGGAAGCACGTCGTGTGCGAGAAGCCGCTCGGGCGCGACGCCGCCGAGAGCCACGAGATCTGGAGCCGCGTCGCGGCCACCGGCGTCAAGCACATGTGCGCGTTCAACTACCGGTTCGTGCCGGCCGTCCGGCTCGCGCGCGAGCTGATCGAGGCAGGCGAAATGGGCGAGATCCGCCACTTTCGCGGGCGCTACCTGCAGGACTGGGGCGACACCGACGCCGAGGTCTGGCGCTTCGACCGCAGCGTCGCGGGCTCGGGCGCGCTCGGCGATCTCGGTGCCCACGTGGTCGACCTCGCGCGCTACCTCGTCGGCGAGATGGCGGCGGTCTCGGGCTTCCTGCGCACCTTCGTCCCCGGCCGGGAGGTCGACGACGCGGTCGAGGCGACCGTGGAGTTCGAGTCGGGCGCGGTCGGGACGATCGAGGCGACGCGCCTCGCCCTCGGCCGCCGAAACGCCTTCCAGTGGGAGCTCAACGGCACGAAGGGCTCCCTCGCCTTCGACATGGAGCGTCTGAACGAGCTGCAGGTCTTCAAGGCCGACGGGGACAGGGCGCGCGGCTTCAAGACCGTCCTCGTCTCGGAGGCGGATCATCCCTTCTGGGAGCACTGGTGGCCGCCGGGGCACATCGTCGGCTGGGGGGACACGTTCGTCCACGAGCTGCACCACTTCCTGGCCGCGATCGCCGGGGACTCCGACGTCGGCCCGCACGGCGCGACCTTCGAGGACGGCTACCGCGCGGCCGAGGTCTGCGACGCCATCGTGCGCTCCGGGGAGAGCGGCAGGCGGGAGCCGGTCGCGTATCGGCAGGCTCCTGGAGTTGTTAGCGCTGATTGACCTGGCAAGCAGGGATTCGTAAGGTCTCTGAAACCGCTACGCGAGGAGGGTGTACGTGAAGGGATTTCGTAGGTGGGCGGCGGTAGGTCTCGTCGTGCTCGCAGCCTTGGCAGCGATGACCATGGCGACAGGCGCGACGTTCCAGAAGACCGCCAACGTCCAGGTGTGCGTGCTCTTGCCGGACACGAAGTCGTCGGTGCGTTGGGTGCAGTTCGACCCGAAGTACATCGGCCAGGCTCTCAAGAAAGCCGGCGTCACCTACTCGATGAACAACGCCCTGAACGACCCGCAGAAGATGGTGGCGCAGGCCGACGCGTGCCTTTCCTCCGGTGCGAAGGTCGCGATCGTCACCGACATCGCCCAGGGCACCTCGATCGCGATCGAGAAGAAGTTCGCGAAGGCGGGCGGAGCCTCGATCGACTACGACCGTCAGGTCGTCGGGGGAATCGCCAAGGTGTACGTCGCGTTCGACGGCGTCGCGGTCGGGGCTGCGCAGGCCAACGGCGTCCTCAAGGCGCTGAAGGGCAAGTCGAAGCCCGTCGTCGCCGAGCTCTGGGGCGGCCAGACCGACCAGAACGCGTTCTGGTTCAAGAGCGGGAACGACAAGATCCTGAACCCGCTGTTCAAGAGCGGCAAGATCACGAAGGGCCCGCAGAAGTTCGTCCCGGACTGGCTGGCGACGAACGCGGGGCCGATCTTCACCCAGATGCTGCTGCAGACCGGAAACAAGATCGACGGCGCGATCGCCGCGAACGACAACATCGCAGGCGCTGTCGTCGCGATCGAGAAGGCCAAACACCTGAAGCCGATCGCGCTCTCCGGCCAGGATGCGACGCCTGCCGGCGTGCAGAACATCATCTCCGGCTGGCAGACGATGACCGTGTACAAGTACGTGCCCCTCGAGGCAAACGGTGCCGCGGCAGCCGCCGTCGCGCTCCTGAAGGGCAAGAAGGTGCCCGGCATCAACGGGTTCCGCAAGAACGGCTCGAGGAAGGAGCCGACGGTCCAGTTCCCGGTGGTCTCGATCACCAAGGCCAACTACACCCGCCTCTTCAGGGACGGCTGGCTGAAGCGGAGCGAAGTCTGCGTCGGTCAGTACAAGAAGTACTGCAAGTAGATCGAGCGACGGGGGTGGAGGCACCCGAGAGGTGCCTCCACCCCGTTTCGTGTGGTTAGCTAGATGGAAGCGAACGTGAGCGAGACACCACTCCTAGAGCTCCGCGGGATCTCCAAGTCCTACGGGTCGGTGCAGGCGCTCACGGACGTCGACTTCGAGGTCCGCCACGGCGAGGTGATGGCGCTCGTCGGGGACAACGGCGCCGGGAAGACGACGCTCATCAAGTGCATCGCCGGCATCCACGGCTTCGACGACGGCCAGATCTTCTTCGAGGGCGAGCCGGTCACCATCCACGGGCCGAAGGACGCCGGCCGGCTCGGGATCGAGGTCGTCTACCAGGACCTCGCGCTCTGCGACAACCTGGACGTGGTGCAGAACATGTACCTCGGCCGGGAAGAGCGCGACTGGCTCTGGCGCCTGAAGGAGCCGCCGATGGAGCAGCACACGTCGGAGACGCTGAAGTCGCTCGCGGTCACGACGATCCGCTCCGTCCGGCAGCCCGTCGCCTCGCTCTCCGGCGGCCAGCGGCAGTCCGTGGCGGTCGCGAAGGCGGTGCAGTGGAACTCGAAGCTCGTGATCCTCGACGAGCCGACGGCGGCCCTCGGCGTCGCTCAGACGCGCCAGGTCCTCGATCTCGTCAAGCGGCTCGCCGAGCAAGGCCTCTCCGTCGTCCTGATCTCGCACAACCTGCACGACATCTTCGAGGTCGCGACGCGCATGACCGTGCTCCGCCTCGGCCGCGACGTCGGCGTCTACGAGCGAGACAAGACCACCCAGCAGGAGGTCGTGCACGCGATCACCGCCGGCGTGCCGACGAAGGTGGCGGGCATCGCAGAGACCGTGCCGGAGCTCGCGACATGACCACGGGAGACGTGACGACGCCGGACGTTCCTCCCGACGTCGAGATCGCGGCGCCGGGGATCGGCCTTCCACCTGAGCAGGAGGCCGAAGCGCCGGCCGGGGTCTGGCAACGAGCGCTCGACAACCTCAGGACCGGCAACCTCGGGGTGCTGCCGATCGTCCTCGGCCTGGTCTTCATCGTCGTCTTCTTCAGCTTCAAGGCGACGAACTTCTTCACCGCCGACAACTTCAACAACATCATCATCCAGACGGCGGGGACGGCGATGCTCGCCTACGGCGTCGTGTTCGTGCTCCTGCTCGGCGAGATCGACCTCTCGATCGGTTACCTGAGCGGCCTGGCCGCCGTGGCGGTGGCCGAGCTCCAGCTCCCGGGCGGGGACCACGACGCGCCCTTCGGGGTCATCGCTCCCGTCTCCGGCCTGATCGCCATCCCGATTGCCGTCGCCATCGCGGGTGCGCTCGGCGCCGGCCAGGGCGCGATCGTCGCCAAGGTCGGCGTGCCGTCGTTCGTCGTCACGCTCGCAGGGCTCCTGATCTTCCAGGGGGTGATCCTGCACATCCTCGAGGTCCGGGGCACGATCCTGATCCAGGACCACTGGATCAACGACACCGCCTACTACTACTTCTCGCACTTCTTGGGCTGGATCATCGCGGGCATCGTGACGGTCGGATACGCGGCGATCGTCTTGGCCGAGGTGATAGGGCACCTGCGAGCGGGGCTGGCGCTTCGCCGCCCATGGATGCAGGTCGCGAAGGTTCTGGGAGTCGCCGTGGCGAGCTTCGGAACGGTTGCGATCTGCAATCACGCGAAGGTGCCGACGGGGCTCCCGCTCGCCGGGGTCCTCGTGCTGATCTTCCTCGTGGGGCTGACCTACCTGGCGAAGCGGACGCCCTTCGGCCGTCACGTGTACGCCGTCGGCGGAAACGCCGAGGCCGCGCGCCGCGCCGGGATCAACGTGCCGAGGATCCGGATCCTGGTCTTCATGATCTCCGGCGCGATGGCGGGCGTCGGCGGGATCATCCTCGCCGCCAACGTGAACTCGGTCGACCTCAACGTCGGCGGCGGGACGCTGCTGCTGAACGCGATCGCGGCGGCGGTCATCGGCGGCGTCAGCCTCTTCGGCGGCCGGGGTGAGGTGCGGGGCGCGCTGCTGGGCGCCCTCGTCATCGCCACCGTCTCGAACGGCCTGAACACGGCCGGCTACTCGAACGGGACGATCTACGTCGTGACGGGGATCATCCTCCTGCTGGCGGTGACGCTCGACACCGTCGCCCGCAGGTTGCAGGTCCGCTCCGGGCGGTAGCCGCGCGAACACCCTGAGCCGCCGCTTCGCGACGGCGGTGTCGGCGCTCCGACGTCGTCTACCTTGCCGTTCCCGCGAAGTAGCGCTCGGCGAGGGCGAAGGCCGCCTTCCCGACGCGCGACCCGATGCGGCGTCCCGCGAAGTCGTCCGCCGGGACGTGGATGCCCCCGAAGATCCGCGAGATGCCCGCCTGGTCGGCGGCGTCGTAGTACGTTGCCCACTCGAGAGTGAGCGGCTTCGACGGGCCGGCCTCGAACTTCAGGTAGCCGGGCGAGAACGTCTGCGAGAAGAGGCCCCCCGGGAAGTACCTGCTGCCCGTGTACGCAGCCAGGACCTCCGCCGCGGCGCGGCTGAAGGTGCTGTGGCCGGAGACGAACCCGGGGAATGCGGGGGTGACGAACGTGGGCTTCTGGTACGGCACCCAGCGCGTGCCGAGGATCCAGCCGACGCCGCTCGTCCGGCTCGGGTCCTTCGGGTTGCCGCGCCAGGCCCGGATGGCGACCTCGCCCTCGTGGCCCGCGAGGTTCGCCATCGGCCGGCCGGGGGCGGTCGACGCCTTCGTGATCAGCTCGACCAGGCCCGGCACGAGCGGAAGGCCCTCGCGGTCGTACGAAGGCAGCTTCGAGTCGCTCGACTGCCCCTGCCCGGCGAGGTAGCGGATCATGGAGATCGGGCGGACGGAGTCGTACTTGCGCTTGAGCCCCCAGGCGGCGACCGCGGCGTCGTGGACGGCTCCGTTGAGCGCGAAGTACAGCTTGACGTCCCAGGCGAGCCGGCTCGCCGCACCGGAGCCGATCCTCGACGCGAGCTGCGGCGAGTCGGAGACCTGGTTCGCGATGACGTTCCAGTGCCCCGGCGGTGTCTCCGAGTTCGGCCCGTCCGCCCAGAACTCGGCGAGCACGCGCCCGTAGTCGCCGAGAGGAACGAGCTCGGGTGCGTATGGCTTGCCCGTGACCGGGTTCAGGGCGTAGCCGTGGCCGTCGTTCGTCCCCAACGGGTTGTCGCCCAGCGCATCGAGGCCGATGTCGATCGTGTCGGCGGCGGCGGGGTCGAGCTCGCTGCTGCGGCGGATGACGTCGAGCGCCGCCTGCTTGTAGGCCGCGTCCTCGGGAGTGCCGATCGGCGGCGGCCCGGGATCGAAGGGGACGCCGTTCTTCGCGGGCGGAAGCGCGAAGCCGCGCACGTGACCCCATTGCGCGCCGATGAACGTCTGCACCTTCCCCGGCACCGCGAGCCCGTTCTGCGCCACGGTCTGGTCGAGGGCGAGCGGCTGCCAGAACGTCGCGTCGTGCATCCCCGTCCCCGGTTGCGAGACGACGAGCGGCGCGTTGACGGGCGTGAAGCTCTCGTCCGCGTAATGGAGCCGCTCGAGCGAGCCGTCCCTTCTTCCGTAGGCGATCGCCGCGGCGGCGATCCGGTTGCCGAGCGCCGCGGGTGAGGGCCCCTGCGTGCTCGTGTAGTCCGCGCGGTAGCAGAGCGCCCGCAGCGTCTGGGTCAGCTCGCCGAAGGTGACGCGAATGTTCGCCCCGTAGGCATAGCGCCAGAGCAGAAGGCGATACGCGGCGTAGCTCATCGCTGCCTTGCGGGCGGCCAGGACGTCCTGTGCTCGGTGCTTCTCACGCACGAAGTAGCCGTCCGCCTTGCGATCGTACGCGGCCCACGCGTCCCACATCGCGGCGGAGACCTGGAAGAGGTTGCGCGCGTGCGTCGTCGGCGCCGGGAGGTCGCGGCGGATCGCGTCGAGCATCGCCTCGTCCCAGACCCGGGCGACCGAGCGCCCGCGGAGATCGGGCGAGCAGCCCGGAACCAGATAGGGCTCCCCGCCCGTCGCCCTGGCCGCGCGCGACCGCGAGAGAATCTGTCTCGGCGGCCGCCGGACGAGCACGATCCGATCCGCGCCGACGTTCGTCCGCTCGACCGCCCGCCCGGCCGAGCCCGGGAAGCGGACGACGAGCCGGCTGACGCTCGTCGCGTCGCCGAGGCCGAAAGCCACGCGCGGGTCGTGTGAGGACAGGTAGCTGGAGCCGGCCTGGACCTCGCGCACGAGCTTCCGGCCGTCCGGGAGGACCGCCGTCACGACTGCGCCGGGCGAGAACCTCGTCAGGCGGACCTCGAGCCAGTGGCCGGTCGCTCCGCTCGGCCGCAGGAGCTCGAGCCTGCCGCCGATCGTGTTGATCGCGATGTCCGTGCGCCCGTCGTTCGCGAAGTCCGCCGTGGCCAGGCCGCGGCCTACGACGCGCGGAAGCTGGAGCGCGCCGACGAGCGCGGTTCCGTCGGTGAACTGCGGTTGCACACCCGCGGGCGCCCCCATGTTCTCGAGCACCTGGATCGGCTGGGCGTTGCGGGCGAGATTCGTGACGGGGATGGCGCCGTTCGCGAGAACGAGATCGAGGTCGCCGTCCAGGTCGAGGTCGACCCACGACGCGCCCCAGCCCGTGAAGCTCTTGCCGAACGCCGGCCGGAGCGCCGACCGAACGTCTGCGAACGCGGAGCCCGACGGCAGCGGCGCCTGGCCCTGGTACACGGCGTGTCCCTGTCCGCGCGAGTTCGAGACGAAGAGGTCGGTGCGCCCGTCGCCAGTGAAGTCGGCTGCCGCCACGCCCATCCCCGCGTTCGCGTCCGCGACTCCTGCGCTCGCGGCGCGCTCCTCGAAGCGGAAGCCGAGCCCCGCCGGATCCGTCTTCTTCCCGCCGGGCCAGGCGACGTTCTCGTACAGCCGGTTGGGGTCGCCGTCGTTCGCGACGTAGAGGTCCGGGCGGCCGTCTCCGTCGAAGTCCGAGAACACGGCGCCCAGGCTGTGGTCGAAGCGCGCGGCCTCGATCCCCGCGGCGATTCCCACCTCGCGAAACCGCGAGCGTCCCCGACGATCGCGGCCCAGGTTCAGGTAGAGGAGATCGCGAACGCCGTGCACGTTGTTCGGGAACCCCGCGGCCGAGCCGGCCTCGGGGTCGTTCGGGTCCGCGTAACCGGCGACGAAGAGGTCGGGGCGCCCGTCGCCGTCCACGTCCGCGACCGCTGCGCCGGCGTGCCACCCGTAGCTTCCGATGCCCGCGGCACGTGCACCTTCGGAGAAGGTCCCGTTCCCGTCGTTCCAGAGGAGCTTGTCGTGGCCGTCCGCCGTCGAGACGAAGAGATCCGTGAAGCCGTCCTCGTTGAAGTCGGCGGCGACGCAGCCCTCCCCGCGGACGGACAGGTTCGTACGCGAGCGCCGGCCCAGGTTCGTGAAGTGGCCGTGGACGTTCCTGAAGAGCGCGCTCCGCGGGAGACCGCCGTGCCTCTGCCAGCGCAGGTAGTCCGCCTCGGAGTAGGAGTTCACGACGAAGAGGTCGACCCAGCCGTCGTTGTCGTAGTCGAGCGCGCAGATGCCGCCGCCCGTCATCGCCGTCGGATCCCTGGAGACGCCGAAGCGGAAGGCGCCCTGACGGAAGTCGAGCCCGACGCGGTGCGCGACGTCCTGCAGGCGCAGACCTTCGAATCCGGACGTCCCTGCGCTCGGTGCCGGGCTCCCCGGCGACGGCAGGCCCGGGGTCGCCGCGAAGCTCAGCACGAGGAGCCCGGACAGCGTGCCGAGGAGCAGCGCTCTCCGCGCGACCCGAGTGACCTCCGCCCGCATCGCCCGGAACTACACCTGTTTCCCCTCCTCCGCGCCAGTCGGCGCGGGGCCGGATACTTGCGGCCCATGCAGGCGGAACGGCTACTCCCGACGCGCGTCCGCCGCTTCTATCGCGGAGGCGCGCTGCTCGGTCGATTCCGTGGTGAGCAAGAGGAGGACGCGTACCTGCCCGAGGACTGGGTGGGCTCGACGACCCTCGCCCGCAACGTCGAGCCGGCGCCGGAGAGCGCTCCGGCTCCGGCAGAGCCGGCGCCTCCGCTCTCCGCCGGCTCCGTCGAGCCTACGCCGGAGAACGAGGGCGCGGAGGGGCTCTCCCGGCTCGCGGACGGGACGCTGCTCCGGGACGCCGTCGCAGCCGATCCGCTCGCCTGGCTCGGCGAGGCGCACGTCGCCCGCTTCGGGCCCGCGACCGGCCTGCTCGTGAAGCTCCTCGACTCAGCGGAGCGGCTCCCGGTGCACGCGCACCCGGAGCGTGCGTTCGCGCAGGCCGAGCTCGGCTCTGCCTTCGGCAAGACCGAGGCCTGGATCGTGCTCGCCACGCGCGCCGACGAGGCCGAGGTCTGGGTCGGCCTGCGCGAGCCCGTCGAGCGGGTGGAGTACCTCGAGTGGATCGAGCGGCAGGAGGTCGACCGGCTGCTCGGCTCGCTCAACAGGCTCTCGGTTCGCGCCGGCGACGTCGTCTACGTCCCGGGCGGCGTACCGCACGCGATCGGCGCCGGCGTCCTGCTCGCGGAGCTGCAGGAGCCGACGGATCTCTCGCTCCTCTGCGAGTGGCGGGGGTTCCCGATCCGGGCGGAGGACAGCCACCTCGGCCTCGGGTGGGAAAGGGCGGTCCGCGCCCTCGACCTGAGGGCGCATGACCCGATCCGCGAGCTTCCGCAGGAGGCGAGGACGTTCTTCTGGGCCGACCGCGAGCCGCAGGCGGCCGGACGGTTCGCGATCCTGGTCGTGCTCGGAGGCGCGGGGGCGGTCGACGGCGAGCCGGCCCGGGCGGGCGACGCCTTCGCGCTCCCCGCATCCGCGGACCGCCTCGACGTCGCCGGGGACCTCGAGCTGCTCCGCTGCCTCGGCCCCGACCCGGCCCGGTAGTGGACGTCGTCTGCCTCGGCATCCTCGTCGCGGACGTGATCGCGCGCCCGGTCGACGCGGCTCCTTCGCCAGGCTCGCTCGGCATCGTCGACGCGATCGAGGTGCACGCCGGAGGCTGTGCCGTGAACGCCGCCAGCGCCCTCGCAGCCTTCGGGCTCGAGGCGGGCGTCGTCGGCAAGGTGGGCGGCGACCTCTTCGGCGACCACCTCCTGGATATCCTCGACGAGCGAGGGGTGGCCCGCGAGGGAGTGCTCCGCGACGAGCGCGCGCGGACGTCGGCCTCGATCGTGCTCGTCGACTCGGGCGGCGAGCGCACGTTCCTTCACGTCCCCGGCACCAACTCCGCCGTGACCGAGGAGGAGCTCGACCCGGGGCTCCTGTTTGCGGGGCGGGCGCTGCACCTCGCCGGCGCGCTCGTCATGGAGGGCCTGGACGGCGAGCCGTTCGCCCGCATCGCGGCCGAGGCCCGGCGTCGCGGGATCCTCACGAGCCTCGACACCGTATGGGACCCGACGGGCCGCTGGTCGCGCCTCGAGCCCTGCCTGCCGCACCTCGACTACGTGCTTCCCAGTCTTGCCGAGGGACGGGCGCTCTCGGGCGAGCGGGAGCCGAGGGAGGTCGCGGCGTGGCTGCGCGCGCGGGGTGCACGCAACGTGCTCCTGACCATGGGGGCCGAGGGCTGCTACGCGGCGGGGGAGGGCTTCGAGGGCCGCGTGCCGGCTCCGCAGGTCGCCGCCGTCGACGGCACCGGGGCCGGGGACGCGTTCGCGGCGGGCGTTCTCTACGGGGCGCTCGACGGCCGATCTCTCGAGCGGTGCGCCCGGCTCGGCTGCGCCGCCGGCGCGATTGCCGCGACGACAGTCGGCGCGAGCCTGGGCCGCAAGGGCCTGGCAGACGCGCTCGCGCTCGCGGAGACGGCCTGACGCGGAAAGGGTGAGGAGGGGGCCGCCGCTTCGAGTAGCGTCCGAGCATGCCGCTGCGACTCGGGCTCCTCTCGACGGCGCGCGTCAACGAGGCGATCATCGCGGCCGCGGCCGAGCTCGACGACGTCGAGATCGCGGCCGTCGCGAGCCGCGACAGGACGCGCGCCGCCGCCTACGCGAAGGAGCACGGCATCCCCACCGCGCACGGCTCCTACGAGGAGCTGCTCGCCGACGGCGGGGTCGACGCCGTGTACGTCTCGCTGCCGAACGGCCTCCACCACGAGTGGACGATGCGTGCCCTCGACGCGCGCAAGCACGTCCTCTGCGAGAAGCCCTACACGCGCTGGGCGCAGCAGGCGGAGGAGGCGTTCGAGCAGGCGCGGCACTCGGGGCTCGTGCTCACCGAAGGGTTCATGTACCGCCATCACCCGCAGGCGGCCAAGGTGAAGGAGCTCGTCGAGCGGGGCGCCGTCGGGAAGGTGCAGCTCGTCCGCAGCAGCTTCTCGTTCGTGCTCCAGGACACGTCCGACATCAGGGCCGAGCCGGAGCTCGACGGCGGCGCGCTCATGGACCTCGGCTGCTACTGCATCTCGGGCTCGCGCTACCTCGCCGGCGAGCCGCTGCACGTGACCGGCGAACAGATCCTGGGCCGGACGGGCGTCGACGTGTCCTTCCACGGGACGATGCGCATGCCCGCCGACGTCGTGGTGCAGTTCGACTGCTCGTTCGCCAGGCCGCGCTACCAGCGGCTCGACGTCGTCGGCGACGAGGCCTTCCTGCTCGTCGACACGCCGTGGCGCGCGAGAGGCGAGGGCGAGCTGCTCCTCCGCCACGGCGAGCACCTCTCGCGCATCGAGGTGCCCGAGGCCGACGGCTACGTCCGCGAGCTCGAGAACTTCGCCAGGGCCGTCGCGGGAAGCGAGGAGCCGCGGGTGTCCGCGGCGGACTCGATCGGCCAGGCCCGCGTCATCGACGCGCTGTACCGCTCGGCGACGGAGGGGCGCGCGATCGAGCTGTGAAGTGCGGCGATGCGGAGCTACCATGGCCGCAGGGTCGACTCCGAGGGGTGCTCGCATGGGCCGCAGACGCAATGCCCCCAGACACAATGCCCGCAGAGAGAATGCCTCCCGGAGGGCGGAGAAGCGCGCCGAGCAGTGGCTCGGGTCGGGCGCGGCCGGCCGCGAGCGTCGGTGGGCCTACGAGGAGCTTCTGCTCGGCTCGAACGGCGACGGTGAGCAGGACCCGCAGCTGACCGAGCTCGCGGCCGAGCTCGCGGTCGACCTCGCGGACCTCAAGCGCCTGCAGAACGAGCTCTACGACCAGGTCGTGCGCATCGCGGGCCTGGAGGGGCGCATCCGCGCGTTGCAGCAGGGAGCGCCCGCCGACCCCGAGCTGCAGGAGCCGAGGGAGGACGTGCGCGCGGCGGTGGACCTCCGGACGCTGCCGACCGACCGGCCACTGCCGCAGGCGCAGCGGCCGCGCCGCTCGCTCGCCCGCTGCGAGGGCTTCGAGGTGTCCTCGCCCGAGGGCGTGCTCGGGTACGTCGAGGGCCTCCGCTTCCTCTCGCGCATCGACGAGCCGGACCTGCTCGAGGTCCGGGGAGGCCGCTTCGGCCGCGAGCTCCTGCTCGTCCCGGTGGAGGCGATCGAGGACGTCCAGGTCGAGGAGGAGCGGATCGTCGTGCGCTCGGTCCCCGGCGGCGTCGGCGCGGGCGAGACGACGAGCGAGCTCGTGCGAGTGTTCCGCCGCGCCTTGCATCACGCCGAGTAGCGGAAGATCCTCGAAACGCGCCCGCCTACGCCAGCCCCAGCGGCCCGATGGCGCCGTCGACGATGCGCCAGCCCGCCAGCTCGCCCGTCCGCACGGTGTAGATGAGGTACGGGCGGCCGTCCCAGAGCCCGATGTTCTCGACGTCCGTGCGAGACGGCCTGGGCGGCGCCGAGA
>JBKPTS010000080.1:0-26032 GCA_046735575.1 Actinomycetota bacterium | reverse complement strand
GTCCATCTCCTCGTGACGGAAGTTGAGCGAGGTCCTCCGCGTCGGCTCGAGATGGCGCCCGGCGAGGAGCCCAAGCTCGACCGGCGCCCAGGGAGGACGCGACGTCGTCGAGCCGATGTCCGTCTCGTAGACGTTGACCTCCTGCGCGTACAGCCGGACGCTCGGCAGGTGGCACAGCTTCCCCTGGCAGGGGCCCATGGTCACGGTCGTGTAGCGCTTCGCGAGCTCGAGCGAGTCGAACCCCTCCGCGATCGCACGTTTCACGTCCTTCGTCGTCACGTCCTCGCACACGCAGACGAAGCACTTGCCGCGTCCGCCGTAGGACGGGCGCGGCGCGACCGGGGCGAGCCCTTCGCCCGTCACCGTGCCGACGGCCTCGATCCCGGCCGGGAGCTCGCGGGGCACGAGCACGCCGAGCTCCGGCTCGAACTCGACCCTCGCCCCCGCCTGTGCGAGGAGCGAGTAGGAGGGTTGCCGTCCCGCGGAAGCCACCACCAGGTCGCACTCGACCTCATCGCCGTCGAGGACGATCCCGTGGACCCGGCCGTGCGCGGCGAGTGCCTGGATCCGCTCGAGCGGCGTCTCGCGCAGGTCGACGACCCTCGCCACCTCGACGTCCGCCGCGCGCAGGTCTTCCTCGACCCCGAGCGCGCGGTCGTCCGTCGCCACGATCACCGCCTGCTCCCCCGGCTTCAGCGCGTACTCGCGGATCAGCTTCCGCGCGGCCCGCGGGAACATGGTCCCGACGAGGTCGTTCCCCGGGTAGACGAGCGGCTGCTCGAGCGTGCCCGAGGCGACGACGATCCTCTCCGCCCGGAAGCGGTAGAGCACCGTGCCGCAGTCGACGGGGACGAGGCCCCCCTCCCAGATCCCGAGCGCGCGTCCCGGCGAGAGCACCTCGATTCCGGCGAGCTCGGCTCCGCGCAGGCGGTCAGCCTCGTCCACGAGCACGACGCCCGGTCCCCCGCGAGCGGCCTCGAGAGCCGCCGCCCGTCCCGCTCGCCCACCGCCGACCACGAGCACCCGCGCCCTGCGGTGCTCCACGTCGTAGCGACGGGAGTGGCCCGCGTGCTCGTCGAGCTTGCCGAGGCCCGCGGCGTTGCGCAGGAACTTCTCGTACAGCGGCCACGCGCGCCGCGGGCGGATCATCGTCCGGTAGTAGAAGCCGACGGGCGTGAAGGGCCCACCGACCTTGTCGACCATGCTCATGAGGTCGAAGTCGAGCTTGCCGAGGACGTTCTGCGGCTCGACGACCGCGCCCTCGCGCAGGGGCTCGACGCAGACGCGGACGTTCGGCACGCCGTCCACCGTCATCAGGCAGTTGGGGCAGTGGCCGGTGCAGCAGGTGAGGCCGCGCGGCCGGTGGTACTTGAACGAGCGCGAGAAGACCCTCCGGCCGCCGGCGAAGAGCGCTGACCCGATCGAGTCGCCCGCGTACCCCGTGACCTCCCAGGGGCCGAGCCGGAACGGGAGCTCGCGGCTGCGGTCGAGGCGCTCGCCCCGCTGCTCCGGGAGCCTCACGTGACCTCCGCGGCGACCGCGTCGCCCGGCGGGGGCGAGGGCGCATCCTCCCTCCGTCGCTCGGGCCGAGGCAGGTGCACGGCGACGACCTCGTTCGTGCGCGTGTCGCGCTCCGCGAGAAACCACTCGCCGCAGCCGAGCCGGTGCTGCCACCACTCGCGCTGCACCCCGGCGACGTTGTCGCGGAAATAGACGTACTCCGTCAGCTCGCGGAGGGTCGGCGAGGGGCCGGGCCTGCGCGTCACCTCGCCGAAGTACGCGTACTCGTCCACCGGCCTCGGGCCGCAGAACGGGCAGGGAAGGATGAAGGACATCTAATTGCCTTGTACGCAACCCTGTGCCAGGATGCGCAACGAAGGTACCTCCGTGAGTCGCACGCGTCAACCATCATCTCGCAGAATCGGCGCCGCCGAGCGGGCAATCGTCGTGCTCGACACGCTGGCCGACGCGGGGGAGCTGGGAACGAACGAGGTCGCCCGGCGGACGGGCATGACGCCCAGCACTGCGTCGCGGCAGCTCGGCACGCTCGCGGCCTTCGGTCTCGTCGAGCGGGTGCCTGCGACCGGCCGCTACCGCCTCGGCCTCCGCATCGTGCATCTCGCGAACGCGCTGCTCGCCCGGCTCGACGTCCGCGGCGTGGCGCGGCCGCATCTCGAGCAGCTCGTGCGCGAAACCGGCGAGACCGCGACGCTGTCCGTCCCCGGCGAGGAGGACGCGGTCACGATCGACTTCGTCTCCGGGGAGCATCAGATCCAGCCCGTGTCCCGTCTCGGGCGCCCCTCCGTCTCGCACGCGACCTCCGCCGGGAAGGTGATGCTCGCCTTCTCGGGGAGGCCGCTGCCGGGCGGCCCGCTTCGCCCGTTCACCCCTCGCACGATCACGGACCCGAAACGGCTCGCGCACGAGATCGCGCGGGTGCGCGAGCAGGGCTGGGCGCAGGCGCTCGAGGAGCGCGAGCCTGGCCTGTCGGCAATCGCTGCACCGGTGCGCTCGAGCCGCGGAGAGCTGGAGGCGATCGTCGCGCTCCAGGGGCCGTCCTCGCGTTTCGATGCAAAGGCGATCGAGACTGCATTACCGCGGCTGCTCGAGACCGCCGAGGCGATCTCGAGCGAGCTCGGCTGGCGCAGCGAGTGACGCCCGTCAGCTGCCGACGGGTGCGCGCAGGCGCGCGGCGACGACGTCCTGGGCGACCTCGGCACTCGCGGCGTGCCCGGTCACGGTCGCCAGGAACGGCTCGCGCTCGAGCGCGAAGAGGCGGAGCGGCGTCAGCGCCCGCACGGTCGCCGTGCGCGGCACGTCGTGGAGGAGCGCGATCTCGCCGAAGAAGTCGCCCGGCTCGAGCTCGCGTAACCTGGTCGCGCCTGACTCGACCCTCGCGCGCCCTTCGGCGACGACGTAGAAGCGGTCGCCCTCGTCGCCCTCCGCGAAGACCGCCGCGCCTGCCGGGACGTCCACCTCGGCCGCCGCCCTCGCGAGCCGCTCGAGCTCCGGGAGGCCGAGCGGAGCGAAGATCGCGATCGCGCGGAGCAGCTGGACCCGCTCGACCGGCCCTGCGGCGCGTTCGTCGACGGCGAGCAGAGGCCGGGCCAGGGGGACGAGCGCCAGCGGCAGGATGGCTCCGGCGACGAGCACCGCGCCGCGGGTGCCGAGCGCGGAGTCGAGAAGCGGTGCGAGCAGCGAGCCGGCGCCCATCGCGACGAGGACGACCGCCTCGAAGACGCCGAAGACACGCCCGATGATCTCCTCCGCTGCGAGCCGCTGCAGCAGCGTCATCCCGGCGACGTCCACCAGCGTGTTGCCGATCCCGAGGAGCGCCATCAGCGCGAAGGCGGGGACGGCTTCCGGCCAGGCGCCGATCGCGAGCAGCGGCAGGCCCCAGAGGAGCAGCCCGAGCGCGAAGGGCCGCGCGAGCCCGCGCCGCCCCGTCGCGGCAGCGACCAGCACCACGCCCGCGGTCGCACCGATCCCGACCGTCCCGTCGAGCCAACCGACGCCGGCCGTGCCCAGGTCGAGCAGCTCGATCGCGATGACGACGACCAGCACGTTCAGCATGCCCGCGACGAGCGTCTGGAGGGAGAAGAGGCCGACGACCACCCGGAGCCCCGAGTCGGAGGCGACCGCGGCCCAGCCTGCCAGGAAGCCCTTCTCCTCGCCCCCGTCTTCGCGTCCGCTCGGGCGTCCGGGGACGCCGATCGCGGCGACGGACGCGACGGAGCCGAGCAGCACGAGCGCGCACGCGGCGAACAGCGTGCCCGTCCCGGCGCTCACGAGGAGCAGCGCGCCGAAGGCCGGACCGAGGAAGAGCCCGACGCTCTCGACGGTGCTCGCGACGACGTTCGCCGCCGTGAGCTCCTCGGGAGTCGAGACGAGCGACGGCGTGAAGGCGGCCTGCGCCGAGCGGAACACCGGCTCGGCGACAGCGGCCGCAACCGCGAGCGCGTACACGGCGAGAGACGCCGCGCCTGAGGCGACCAGCGCCGCCATTCCTGCGAAGAGGACGCAGCGAGCGAGGTCCGACCACAGGAGGACGCTGCGCCGCGGCCGCCGGTCCGCGAGGACGGAGAGCCACGGGGCGGCAAGCGCGGCGGCCGCGAGACGCACGGCCGCGACCACTCCGACGGCCGTCACGCCGTTCGACTCGTACGCGTAGACCGCGACACCGACGGCGGAGGCTCGGCTGCCGAGGTTCGACGCCGCCCAGGCGACTTGCAGCCCGAGAACGTTCCTGTTCCGGGAGATCCTCGCAAAGACGGCAAAAGGCTCCGAGAGGACGCTGCGGAGGATCACCGGGCGAGCATCGCACCTCTCGGTCGGGCCTTCACCTCACCCACGGAAGACGACGCGCCTCTCCGGCGTCCTGTTTGTGGAAGCATCCATTTCCGACGGGAGGAGGCGACATGTCGTCCCAGGAGCAGACCGCAGAAGAGCGCGCTCGCCGGAAGCGAGAGGACGCGGACGTCGAGGCGCACGCCCAGGACATCGAGGAGCTCGACGAGGACGAGGCGGCACGCAGGCGGAGGCGGCGTCGCGACGAGGCCACGGCCGAAGACGAGGCGGGCAGGAGACGCCGCTAGCCGAAACGAAGATCGCCGTCGTCCTCCGCGACGACCTCGCCGTCTGGCAGAGGACGAACGTCACGGCCTTCCTCGTCAGCGGGATCGCCGGCACCGTGCCCGGAGTCGTCGGCGAGCCGTATCGGGACGCGTCCGGCAACAGCTACCTGCCGATGTTCGTCCAGCCCGTGCTCGTGTACGAGGCGGACGGGGCCGGCCTTCGTCGCGCGTTCGAGCGGGCGCGGGCCCGGGAGGCTGAGCTCGCGATCTACACCTACGACCTCTTCGAGACGAACCACGACGAGGCGAACCGCGCAGCGGTCGCACGAGTCCCCGTCGACGAGCTCGATCTCGTCGGCATCGCCCTGCGGGCCGAGCGCAGGACGGTCGACAAGGTGGTCGACCGGCTGCGTCTCCACCCGTAGCCGTCAGCCGTCGGACAGCGCCAGCTCCAGCCAGCTCACCGCGTGCTGATGGTTCACGGCTGCACCGCGACGGCGGCGTCAGTGGCCGTTCGCGCCGGGGATCCAGTCGGTCCCGGCGAGCGGCACGCGCGCCATCGCGGCCGCCTCGAGCGTCAGCGCGACGAGGTCCTCCGGCTCGAGGTTGTGCACGTGCGACTTGCCGCACGCGCGGGCGAGCGTCTGCGACTCGAGCGTGAGCACGCGCAGGTAGTTCGCGAGGCGACGGCCGCCGAGCTCGGGGTCGAAGCGCGCCGCCAGCTCGTCGTCCTGAGTCGAGATGCCCGCGGGGTCGAGCCCCGCTTGGTAGTCGTCGTAGAAGCCTGCGGCGCTCCCGAGCTTGCGGTACTCCGTGTCGAGCTCCGGGCTGTTGTCGCCGAGCGCGATGAGCGCCGCGGTGCCGATGGAGCAGGCGTCCGCGCCGAGCGCGAGCGCCTTCGCGACATCCGCCCCGCTCCGGATCCCGCCGGAGACGATCAGCTGCACCTGCCGGTGCATCCCGAGCTCCTGGAGCGCGTCGACCGCGAGCCTGGTTGCAGGCAACGTCGGGATCCCGACGTGCTCGATGAACACGTCCTGTGTCGCCGCCGTCCCGCCCTGCATCCCGTCCACGACGATCACATCGGCCCCGGCCTTCACCGCGAGCTGGACGTCGTAGTACGTCCGGGTCGCCCCGACCTTGACGAAGATCGGCTTCTCCCAGTCCGTGATCTCGCGCAGCTCCTGGATCTTGATCTCGAGGTCGTCGGGGCCGGTCCAGTCGGGATGCCGCGACGCGCTGCGCTGGTCGATCCCCCGCGGCAGGTCGCGCATCTCCGCGACGCGGTCGGAGATCTTGTGGCCGAGGAGCATCCCTCCTCCCCCCGGCTTCGCGCCCTGGCCGACGACGACCTCGATCGCGTCGGCCTTCCGCAAGTCGTCGGGGTTCATCCCGTAGCGCGAGGGGAGGAGCTGGTAGACGAGCGTCTCGGAGTGCTCCCGCTCCTCCAGCGTCATTCCACCGTCCCCCGTCGTCGTCGAGGTGCCGACCTCCGAGGCGCCCCGGCCGAGCGCCTCCTTCGCGGGCGCCGAGAGCGCGCCGAAGCTCATCCCCGCGATCGTCACCGGGATCCGGAGCTCCAGCGGCTTCTTCGCGAAGCGCGTGCCGAGCACGACGTCGCTGCCGCACCGCTCGCGATAACCCTCGAGCGGGTAGCGGGACACGCTCGCGCCGAGGAAGAGCAGGTCGTCGAAGTGCGGCACGTGCCGCTTCGCGCCGAAGCCGCGGATGTCGTAGATCCCCTCCCGGGCGGCGCGCTGGATCTCGGCGATGACGTGCCGGTCGAAGAGGTACGACTCGCGCAGGCCCCAGGGACGGCCGCCTCGGACAGGTCCGGGGTCTGACCCCTCGGACTGCGCGACCGACGGTGGTACGGGCTCGGCGCCTACGTTTTCCGCCCCTTCGACGCTCGCCGCCGGCGAAAAGGGGTCAGACCCCGGACCGGTCCCGAAAGGACGGGTCGGCGACATCAGTACGAGCCCGCGTGGTCGATGTGGAAGTTGTAGAGCTGCCTCGCCGAGCCGTAGCGCCGGAACTCGCCGGGATCGCCCCCGACCTCCGCGCGCCGGAGCAGCTCCTCGAGCTCCGCCACGTGCTCGGGTCGGAGCGCCTTCTCGATGCAGTCGGCGCCAAGGCTCGCGACCGAGCCCCGCACGTACAGACGAGCCTCGTAGATCGAGTCGCCGAGCGCGTCGCCGGCATCGCCGCAGACGACGAGACGTCCGGTCTGCGCCATGAAAGCGCCCATGTGCCCGATGGAGCCGCCGACCACGATGTCGATCCCCTTCATCGAGATCCCGCAGCGCGACGACGCGTCCCCCCGGATCACGAGCAGGCCTCCGCGCCCGCTGGCGCCGGCCGACTGACTCGCGTTCCCCTCGACGAGGACGCTGCCGGACATCATGTTCTCGGCGACCCCCGGCCCGGCGTTGCCCCGCACGCGGACCGTCGCCCGCTTGTTCATGCCGGCGCAGTAGTAGCCGACGTGCCCCTCGATCTCGACCTCGGTCTCGGCGTCGATCCCGCAGGCGATCGCATGAGCGCCGTTCGGTGAGAGGACGCGCCAGCGGGCGGGCCCCGGCTCCCGTGCAAGGTCGTGCAGCCGCTGGTTGAGCTCACGCAGCGTCGAGGACTCGAGGTCGACCACCTCGACTGCCGCCTCGCGCGCGGCGACCGCGGTCACGCGACGGCTGCCTTTTCCCAGGCGTAGACGACGCCGGGCTGGGGCTCCCACTTCTCCGCGTCCGCAGCACCCGGAAGGACGGCCAGCGCGCGCCATTCGGAGCCCATCGCCACCCAGTCGTCGGTCTCTGCGAGCACGGCGGGCTTGCAGGCGATGGGGTCGCGCAGGACGGCGAAGCCGTCGGCCGTGCCGACGGCGAACGTGTAGAAGCCGTCGAGGTCGTCGAGGCAGCCCTCGAGCGCCTCCTCGAGCGAGGCGCCCTCGCGGAGACGCCAGGCGAGGTAGCCGGCGGCGACCTCGGTGTCGTTCTCGGTCTGGAAGTCGATCCCCTCGCGACGAAGGCGCTCGCGCAGCCGGTTGTGGTTCGAGAGCGACCCGTTGTGCACGAGGCAGAGGTCGAGACCGGTCGAGAACGGATGCGAGCCCTCGGTCGTGACCCGGCTCTCGGTCGCCATCCGCGTGTGCCCGAGCGCGTGCGTGCCCCGGAGCTCGTCGAGCTCGAACCGACGCACGAACTCCCGCGGCGAGCCGGTCTCCTTGTAGATCTCGATCACGCGGCCCGCGCTCAGCATCCGGAGGTCGGGGCGCCTCGCACGCACCCATTCCTCGACATCGGCGGCTTCCGCCTCGACCACCACGACGGCGTGGCTCGCGCGAACCGTCGGCGCCGGCGACCCGCCGAACGCGTCGCCCAGCGCGGCCCCGAGGGCGGCCCAGTCCTCGCGGGGATCGGCGGAGTGGAGGGTCAGCTTCGAGGAGCCGGAGGGCGCGGGATCGCGGTAGATCGCGACGCCCGCGCTGTCCGGGCCGCGATCCGACATCTGCTCGAGCATCCCTGCCAGGTGGACACCCAGGCGCCCTTCGACCTCACTCGACTTCGCGAAGAGCCCGACGATCCCGCACATGTGGCCAGTATCTACATACGGCGCTGCCCGCGAGGACGCCGTTTCTCACGTTCTCGGCGACTGCCATGTGGAGCGTTGCTCCATAGAGCGATCAGAACCTGGTCAGGTACTCGCGCACCTCCCACGGGGTCACCTGCTCGTGGTAGCGGCTCCACTCGTCCCGCTTCACGCCGATGAAGTAGTCGACGTAGTCCTCGTCCCGGGCGCGTCCGAGGGCCTCCCGCAGCACGTCGTCGCGCTCGAGCTCGTACGTCGCCTCGAGCAGGTTCGTCGGCAGCGTGTCGAGGCCGCGAGCCTTGAGCTCGTCATATGGGAACGAGTAGAGGTTCTCCGAGTTCGGCTCGCCGGCGTCGAGGCCGTTCTCGATCCCGTCGAGCCCGGCCGCGAGGACCGCGCTGGCCGCGAGGTACGGGTTGCACGAGCCGTCGATCGTCCGGTCCTCGATCCGGCCCGGGCCGGGGATGCGAAGCATCTGCGTCCGGTTGTTGTAGCCGTAGGAGATCCAGACGGGAGACCACGTCGCACCGCTCGTCGTCGTCCCCACCTTCAGGCGCTTGTACGAGTTCACCGTCGGCGCGGTCAGCGCGCTCGTCGCCCGGGCGTGCTTCTTGAGCCCGCCGATGAAGTGGTACGCCGTCTCCGAGAGGCCGAGCCCGCGCGGGTCCGCCTCGTCCAGGAAGAGGTTGGTGTCGCCGTCCCAGAGGGACATGTGGAAGTGGCAGCCGTTCCCCGTCAGGTGCGAGAACGGCTTCGGCATGAAGGTCGCGATCATCCCGTTCTGCTCCGCGAGCGCGTGCACCATGTAGCGGAAGAAGATCGCGCGGTCGCAGCTCGCGAGGGCGTTCGTGAAGGTGAAGTTCTGCTCGAACTGGCCGTTCGCGTCCTCGTGGTCGTTGGCGTAGTTCCCCCAGCCGAGCTCGTTGCAGTAGCGCGACACGGTGGTGAGGAAGTCGTAGCGGCGGGTGAGGCCGAGCATGTCGTAGCAGGGCTTCTCCAGCGTGTCGTACGCGTCCGCGATCCGGATCGTGCCGTCCTCCTGCTGCTCGACGAGGAAGTACTCGAGCTCCAGCCCCATCCGGAAGTCGAAGCCCTTCGTCTGCGCCTTGGCGAGCATGCGGCGCAGGATCGTGCGCGGGTCGTAGGGCCACTCCTCGCCCTCGACCGTGACATCGCACGCGAAGCGCGCGAGGTTCTCCTGCCACGGCACCGGGGTGTAGCTCGCGAGGTCCGGAATCGCCGCGATGTCGGGGTCGCTCGGGAACTGCCCGATCTCGCCCGCTGCGAAGCCCGCGAAGCCCGCGCCGTCGGCGAGGAGCCCGTCGAAGTCGTCGCGCGAGCGGACGGGAACGAGCTTCGCGCTCGGGCGCGCGTACATGTCCACGAACTGCGCGAAGACGAACTCGACTCCCCGCTCGTGCATCCGGTTCCAGATCTCGTCCGCGTTCGGCGCCGCGCTCTCGGTCGTCGTCGGCTCTGCCACGGCCATGCCACACCTCCCTGCTCGTGGGGGACATAGCCGTACCATCGGGCTCGAGCCCTGTGGAGGTGCGGTTCCTCCACACTCGTCGCCCCTATGTGTGCGGTTTCGCACCTCCGGGCGCCGGGGGCTGCGCGCCGCCGAGGGTCTGCTGGAGCTTCACCATCTTCACCGCGATCTCGATCATCAGCCAGTCGTCGCGGCGGAGGTCGAGCCCGGAGAGCTCCGCGATCCGCCTGAGGCGCTGGCGGAGCGTGTTCGGATGGACGAAGAGCGCCTCCGACGTCGAGCTGATGTTCCCGTGCCGGCGGAGGAACTCCTCGAGCGTGGCGACGAGCTGCGAGCCTCGCTGCGCGTCGTACTCGGCCACGCGCGTGACCGCGTCGACCGTGGCGTCGCGGATGCCGCCGTCGAGCGCGACGCGGAGGAGGTACTTGTAGGGGCCGAGCTCCTCGTAGGAGAGGATGGCCGGCCCGCCGCGCAGCACCATGGTCCCGATCAGCGACTGCTGCGCCTCGGCGAAACCGTCCGCGAACGAGGCCTCGCCGCGACACACGCTCGACACCCCGATCGACCCGCGGTTGGAGAGCTCGCCGTGTGCCTGCCGCAACCGCTCGAGGAAGGGCTCCGGGTTCGGCGTCTGCAGGCGCACGAGCGCGCGCAGCGAGTCCTCGCGACGGTCGAAGAGGGAGCTCGGCGCGAGGTGTCGGAGCGAGCGCTCGAGCGCCTCGTCCGCCGGCTCGGCGACGAGCACGAGGTGCGGCTGGCTCAGGTCGCAGCCGAGGCGAGCCGCCCTACCCTCGAGATTCCCGCGCGGCCGACCGCCCGCGAGCTCCTCGAAGAAGTCCTTGATCAGGTTCTTCTCCGTGAGCTGCTCGATGACCTGCACCTTCTTGATGCCCACCGCGACCTGACTCGCGATCGCGCGGCCGAGCTCGACCCTCGAGCTGCCCTCGGCGACGAGCAGGCCGACGAGCTCGCCGTTCGCGACGAGGGGGACCGAGAGCCGTCCCCGGCGGCCCCCGCGTGCGAGCTCGGGCCCGAGCTCCGCCAGCACGAGCGTCCGGCGGGCGCCGCCCGGCTCGGGGTCGCTCGCGCGGCGCTCGAGCTCCTCGCTTCCCGGGTCGAGGAGGTACACGTGGCACGCACGGGCGGTGAGCAGCGCGCGCGCGTCGGCGACCACGATGTCGAGCAGCTCGTCGAGCGCGTCGGCGCCGGCGATCGCCTCCGAGAGCTCGCTCAGCCGCTCGAGCTCCGCGACCCGTAGCTGCGCCTCCTCGTACAGCCGCGCGTTGTCGATCGCCCCGGCGACGAGCGAGGCCGAGGTGACGAGGAACTCGACCTCCTCGTCCGAGAGGTCGCGCGGCGCGGCGGAGTGCGCGGTGATGACTCCGATCACGTCGCCCGAGCGCCCGACGATGGGGATCGCGAGCAGCGACTGGAACTTCTCCTCCTCGAACTCCGGGACGTACTTCGTCCGCGGGTCGTCGAGCGCGCGCTCCCGGATGAAGGCGGGCTCGCGGTGCTCCGCCGCCCACCAGGCGAGCCCCTCCCCGCGGTCGAGGGCGACGTCTCCGACGTGGTGCTCGTACGGCCGCGAGGCAGCGCGGAGGACGAGCCGGCTCCCGCCGTCCTCGAGCAGGTACACGAAGCAGCCGTGGACGCCGCTCGCGTCGGTCAGCAGCCGGACGACCGCACGCAGGACCTCCGGCAGCTCGAGGGAGGAGGAGACCGTCGAGACGATCTGGTGGAGGATCCGCTCCCCGGTCTGTACGGTCATTTGCGCGGGAATCGTAGGACGCGCGAGACGCATTCGTCCACCTAGCGGGCGGCGTAGCATGGCCGCCCGTGGCCGACCTCGACGTGTTCTGGCATCCCGCGATGCTCGAGCACGACACCGGGTCCGGCCTGTGGGAGGCCGGGCCCTCCGAGCTCCTGGAGGTGCCGGAGCTGCACCCGGAGAACGGGGAGCGGCTGCGGAACATGCGCTCGGTTCTCGAGCGCGGGCCCCTCTCGAGCCGGCTCGGATGGAAGCACGGGCGGGCAGCCGAGCTCGACGAGCTCGAGACCGTCCACGAGGCCTCCTACATCGCGACCATCCGGGAGGCGTGCGAGAGCGGCGGGCGCCATCTCACCGCCACAACGCTCGTCTCGTCCTCCTCCTGGCCGGCGATCCTCACGGCCGCGGGCACCGCGCTGGCAGCGGTGGACGCGGTCGTCGCCGGCGAGTCCGAGGTCGCGTACGCGCTCGTCAGGCCGCCGGGGCACCACGCGGGGCGCGCGCTCGCGGACGGCTACTGCTTCTTCAACAACGTCGCGCTCGCGGCCGAGCGCCTTCTCGCGGCCGGGGCGGAGCGGGTCGCGGTCGTGGATTGGGACGTCCACCACGGGAACGGCACGCAGTCCTGCTTCTACGACCGGAAGGACGTGCTGACGCTCTCGGTGCACATGCGGCACGGGAGCTGGGGGCCGTCGCATCCCGAGACCGGCAGCCCGGCGGAGTCCGGACGCGGCGACGGAAGGGGGCACAACGTCAACGTCGAGCTACGGCCCGGCAGCGGCGACGGTGCATACGCGGAAGCCTTCCGGCGGGTGGTCGAGCCGGTGCTCGACCGCTACCGGCCGGACGCCGTGATCGGCGCGAGCGGCCAGGACGCGAGCGCGTTCGACGCCAACGGCCGCATGAACGTGAGCATGGACGGCTTCCACGCGATCGGGCGCAGCCTGCGCGAGAGCGCCGAGCGCGCCGGAGCCTCCCTCGTGCTCGTGCAGGAGGGCGGCTACGCGCGCACGTACGCGGGGTACTGCCTGCACGCGACCCTCGAAGGCGTCCTCGGGAGCGAGCGGCTGCTCCCCGACCCGCTGGCGTTCATGCCCGACGACCCGGCCCACGCGAGCGCGGACATCGACGAGGTCTGCCGCGAGCACGTCCGCTGGGGGCTCCGCTGAGACCCGAGCTGCCCTTCACGGAGGCGGAGTACCGCGACCGCGCGCGCCGGGCGCGGGACGCGATGGAGCGCCGCGGCGTGGACGTCCTCTTCGTCATGAGCCCGGCGAACCTCTGCTATCTGACCGGCTTCGAGTCGGTCTGGTACCCGCCGCGCGCGCCGCTCGGCGTCGTCGTCGCCCGTGCCGACGACCACCTGGTCTTCCTCGACTACGAGCGGCACGAGACGCTCGTGCGGAAGACCGCGCTCTTCGACGACGCCGTCTTCTACCGCTACGAGGACGCCCTCGACACGATCGCGCAGGCGTTTCTGGAGCGCGGCTGGTGCGAGGGGACGGTCGGAATCGAGTGGTGGACGCAGACGCCGGGCGCGCCGCTCGTGCTCGAGACCGGGGAGCGGCTGCGCGGACTCGGCGCCGAGGTCGTGTCGGGCGACTGGATCGTCGACCGCGTCCGCGCAGTCAAGTCGGCTGCGGAGATCGGGTGCGTGCGCCGGGCGGCCGCGATCGTGGACGACGCGTTCGCGGACCTGCTCGAGTCCGTGCGGCCTGGCCAGACCGAGCTCCAGGTCGCCGCGCGCCTGGACGCCGTCATGGCGGACGCAGGTGGCGAAGCGGCGGCGATTCGAACGATGGTCTCGTCCGGCCCCGACGTCTGGTGCAGGACGCACTCGCCGCCGACGCGGCGCGCGCTCGAGCCGGGCGACGTGCTGTACGTCGACGCGTGCGGGGTCTTCAACCGTTACCACACCGACCTCTGCCGCACGGTCGCGATCGGGCGCGACCACCCCGAGGCGCGGGCGATCCTCGAGCAGACGGCGCGGAGCGTCGAGGAGGTGCAGCGCGTCGTTCGTCCCGGTGACCCGCTCGACGTCGCGCAGCGCGTCGCCGAGGAGTTCGTCTTCTCCCGCTTCCCCGGCGAGCAGGTCTGGTGGGTGGGCGGCTACGCGCTCGGGATCGCGCTACCGCCGAGCTGGGTCGGGCACACCTACCTCTCGAACGACGCGTTCGAGACCTTCACCTGGGAGCCGGGGTACGTGACGAACTACGAGAACATCCTCTTCGACCGCGAGCGCGGCTTCACCGCCAGCTACATGGAGACGCTGCTCATGACGGACACCGGGATCGAGACGCTCTCGCGGCACCCGCGCGAGCTCGCGGTCGTGGGCTAGGGCCGCCGAGCCGTCTCCGCGCGTACGGGGAGCGCCTCAGGGCGCCTGCCCCAGGTCGACACATCGCACTCGTCCAACCTCGGCGAACGGGGTGAGGGTGACCACGGTTCGCCGCGGGCGCCGACCGATAGCCCTTTCCCATCCGTGCAGGCCGCCTTCGAGCCAGAGGTGGCGGTAGCCGTTCCAGCGCCTGCCCTTTCTCGGTACGGCCGTGCCTATCTCCGTCCCGTCGGGGAGCCGGACGATCCGGCTACAGGTTCCGACCGTCAGGACACGGTCCGCGGGGTGCAGCCTGCCTCCGTAGTACGTGAACCCGTCCTCGGTGACCGCATCCGTGCAGCGCCAGAAGCAGACCTCGACGTAACCGCCGGGTACGCGAACCTCGCGCGAGGGGAGGTCGCGCGGTCGGTGGCCGTAGCGGCGGTCGATCGTGGACCGGCTCTGGCCGAGACAGATTCCTGCGATGCACCTCCAGCTCGGCGCTGGCGGAGCGTCGACGCGCGAAAAGGAGGCGCCTGCGAGCGCGGCGAGGGCCAGCAAGACGACCGTCCCCGGGCGTGACGCTCTCACTCACGTGATTCTCGCGGCCTGCGAGGTCTTCGTCGAGTCGCGCAGCTCCCGAGCCTCTTGCAGTAGCCTGCGCGCGCTGTGCGAGTCCAGTTCGAGCGCTTCTACACCTACGAGGAGCTCGAGCGGACGCTGGTCGCGTGGGCGAGCGAGTTCCCGGCCCTCTGCCAGGTCGAGAGCATCGGCCGCTCGTACCAGGGACGCGAGATCCCGCTCGCGACCGTGACGAACCTCGCGACCGGGCCGGCGAGCGAGAAGCCGGCGGTCATCGTGCACGCCCAGATCCACGCGTCCGAGTTCACCGGCACGACCGCCGCGCTCAACCTGCTCGACCGCCTGCTCCACGGCCACGGCGAGGACGAGCGCATCACGCACGCGCTCGACACCCGCGCGTTCTACGTCGTCCCGCGCGTGAACCCCGACGGCGCGGAGGCGGTGCTCGCGGACGGCCGCTGGCGCCGCTCGAGCGTCCGCAGCTATCCGCGGGACGAGCCCGAGGACGGGCTCCAGCGCGAGGATCTCGACGGCGACGGGCGCGTGCTGATGATGCGGATCCCCGACCGGAACGGGCCGTGGAAGCCGCACCCGGAGGACCCGCGGCTCCTTATCGCCCGCGCCCCGGACGACTTCGAGGGCGACTTCTACCGCGTCCTGCCGGAGGGCACGATCCGCAACTGGGACGGGGTGACCGTTCCGGTCGCGGCGGCGCTCGAGGGGCTCGACCTCAACCGCAACTGGCCTGCCGACTGGGCCCCCGAGGCGGAGCAGCTGGGCGCCGGGCCCTACCCGGCCTCCGAGCCGGAGACGCGGGCGCTGATCCAGGCCATCGTCGACCGCCCGAACATCACGAGCTACATCGGCTACCACACCTTCAGCGGCGTTCACCTGCGCCCGTACTCGGCGCGCCCCGACGAGGACTTCCCGACACCGGACCTCCGGGCTTTCGAGCTCATGGGCCGGGAGGCGACGAGACTGACGGGCTACCCCGCGATCTCGATTTTCCACGACTTCAAGTACCACCCGAAGCAGGTCATCAAGGGCGGCGACTCCGACTGGCTCTACGACTTCCTCGGCGTCTTCGCCTGGGTGACCGAGTTCTGGAGCCCGCAGCGGACGGCCGGCCTCTCGAACTACCACGCGATCGAGTGGGTCCGCGACCACCCGCCCGAGGACGACATGAAGCTGCTCGCGCTCGCCGACGAGCTCGGCGAGGGCTACGTCGACTGGTACCCGTTCGAGCACCCCCAGCTCGGCCCGGTCGAGATCGGCGGCTGGGACGTCGTCCGCTTCTGGTTCAACCCTCCGCTCTCCCGGCTCGAGGAGGAGCTTCGCCCCCACCCGGACTTCGCCCTCTTCCTCGCGCTCGCCTCCCCTCGCCTCGAGATCCTCTCCTTCGAGCCGGCTTCCGCGGGGGGCGGCGCCCACCGCCTCCGCCTCGTGCTCGAGAACTCGGGCTGGCTCCCGACGTACGGGTCGCAGAAGGCCCTCGAGCGCAAGGCGGCGCGCCCGATCGAGGCGGAGCTCGAGCTCCCCGAGGGCGCGCGCCTCGTCTCGGGCGAGCTGCGCCAGGAGGCCGGCCAGCTCGAGGGCCGTGTCGAGCACAGGAGCATCTACTGGTGGGGGACGGACGTCCTCTCGACGACGAATCGCACGAAGGTCGAGTGGGTGCTCGAGGCGAAAGCCGGCGAGCGCGTGGGCGTCGTCGCACGGTCGGACCGCGCCGGCACCGTCCATGCGGAGCTCACGCTCTAGCCGGAGCGGACGATGAGGGCGATGGTGCTGGAGAAGCCGCGACAGGCGCTCCGGCTCGCCGAGCTACCGGCTCCCGAGCCGGGGCCCGGCCAGATCCTGCTGCGCGTCCGCGCGTGCGGCGTCTGCCGCACGGACCTCCACATCGTGGACGGCGAGCTGACCGAGCCGAAGCTCCCGCTCGTGCCCGGGCACCAGATCGTGGGGGAGGTGATCGGAGGCGGCGAGACGTTCGGGCCGGGAGCGCGGGTGGGCGTGCCCTGGCTCGGCTGGACGGACGGCGACTGCCGCTTCTGCCTCGGCGGCAGCGAGAACCTCTGCGACCACGCCCGGTTCACGGGCTACGACGTCGACGGCGGCTACGCCGACCTCGCGGTCGCCGACGAGCGCTTCTGCTTTCCCGTCCCGGAGGGCACCCCGGACGAGCAGGCGGCGCCGCTCCTCTGCGCCGGGCTCATCGGCTACCGGTCGCTGCGGCTCGCGGGGGACGCCGAGCGCCTCGGCCTGTACGGGTTCGGAGCGTCCGCGCACATCGTCTGCCAGGTCGCCGTCTCGCAGGGGCGGCGGGTCTTCGCCGGCACGCGGCAAGGGGACGACGAGACGCAGGAGTTCGCGCGCTCGCTCGGCGCCGTCTGGGCGGGCGACGCGGCCGCCGGCCCGCCGGAGGAGCTCGATGCCGTGATCGTCTTCGCGCCCGTCGGAGCGCTCGTCCCCGCGGGGCTGCGGGCGGTGCGCAAGGGCGGCACGGTGGTGTGCGCGGGGATCCACATGAGCGACATCCCCTCGTTTCCCTACGAGCTGCTCTGGGGCGAGCGCGTCGTCCGCTCGGTGGCGAACCTCACGCGCCAGGACGGACGTGAGTTCCTTGCGCTCGCGCCGACGGTTCCCGTGCGGACGGAAGTCGAGACGTTCGCGCTCGAGCAGGCGAACGAGGCGCTCGAGCGGCTCCGCAGCGGCGCGCTTCGCGGAGCGGCCGTGCTCGTCGTCTAGCGCGGCGCCGACAGCCTCGCGACGACTGCGCTCGACGGCTTCACGGCCGGGGGCGCGCCGTTCGTCAGCACCGCGGCCGCGAGCAGTACGACGAGCGCGACCGTGCACTCGCCGATCAGGCTCGGCCGCGCGCGCGGCTGCTCGCCGGCCTCGAGCCGAGGTCGCACGAAGGTGTGGTGGAAGCCTCCCCAGGAGAGCGCGACGAAGACGAGCGCGCTCTTCACGAGCAAGAGCTGGCCGTAGCGCGTCGTCCAGAGGTCGGAGAGCTCGGGCAGCCGGACGAGCGCGAGGTATCCGCCCGCGAGGACCATCACCCCGACGAGCACGACCGCCAGGCGCGAGAAGCCGAGGAAGGCGCGCCGGCGGAGCTCGGGGGCGAGCGGCCAGACGAGGAACGCGAGCGTCACGACCCCTCCGACCCAGACGCACGCGGTGACGAGGTGGAGCCAGTCGGCGATCTCGGACGCCCACGTGGAGTTCGGCTCGGTGGCCTGGTGGCCGGAGAGCGAGAGGCCGGAAACGAGCACGACCGCGAGGAGCAGAGCCGGCCAGCGCAGGTCGAGCCGGTCGAAGACCCAGGCGAGCATCAGCAGCGCGGCGATCGTTCCCAGCACCAGGGTCATCACGAGAAAGGCCTCCCCTGCGCGGGTCTTCTCCGCGAACGGCTGCAGGTCGCCGTAGACGAGGTCGCCGAGCGGCAGCTGGAGCGCGTTCGAGGCGCGGATGACGAAGGCGGCGATCCCCACGTTGATCGCCGAGAACGTCGCCACGGTCGTCACCAGGTGGAAGCGGTGCTCGAGCGCCGGCGGAAGCGGGCCACGCAGGATGACGAGCCGGAAGAGAAGCGGCCCGATCACGAGCGCGAGCGCGACGAACAGGCCCCAGCGGGCGGCGTCGTCCTTCCACGTCGTGCCGCTCGCGCCCACGGCCTCGAAGGGCGGCGGCGCCTTCACTCCGACCCCGAACGTGTACACGCCGGCCGGCGAGTGGCCGTCCTGCCCCGTGACGCGCCAGCGCACCGTGTACGCCGCTCCCCGCCGTACCCGCGCGATCCGGGCGCTCACCGTGTGCCCGTCGGGCGACAGCTCCGACGCCCCGGAGAGGACCTTGCCGTCCGTCGCGAACACCTCGATCGCCTTCGGCGTGATCGCGACCGACTCGCTGAAGTGCAGCCTGACCAGGGTCGGCGGCCGACCGACCTCCGACTCGGTCGCCGGGAACGCCTGCGTGATGGTCGCGTGCGCCGCCGCGACCGCCGGGAGCACGAGCGCCGCCGAGAACACCGCGCAGAGGACGAGCCCGCGCCTCATCTCCGGATGACCACTCCTTCGAAGTGGCCGAAGATCGGCGCCGAGTCGCGGTCGGAGTAGAGCATCACCGCGAGCACCACGAACGTGAGGGCGAAGCCGGTGCTCCACACCCGGCGCCCGGGCCGCAACGCGGCGCCGACGGGGAAGAGCGCGGCGACGACGAGCGACCAGCCGATGGTGTGGTGCAGGAACGCCGAGCGCGAGAAGAGCCAGCCGTTCTGCTCGTGGACGAGGAACGTCACCCCGGAGAAGAAGAGCGCAGCGGCGGTGACGAGCCACCAGTAGGGGCTCGAGAGCTTCCCGCGGACGACCGCGAGCTGGACGCCGCCGGCGATCATCGCCGACTCGGCCCAGACCGAGTGCGCGACGAGGTGCATCGTCGAGAAGGTCGAGAAGATCGCGATCACCCAGAGGAAGACCCCGCCGACGAGCGCCACGAACGGCCACAGGTAGGCGCGCCAGCGCCGCCTGGCGAAGACCTCGGGCCCGACGATGACCTGCGCCAGCAGGATCAGGCCGAGCAGCAGCGCGACCGAGGCCGCGAGCCAGTGGGCGATCTCAGCCCTCGGGACCATGCCTCTCCCGCTCGAGGTCCTCGATGAGCCCGGGCGCGACGAGGAAGATGAAGAGAAGGCCCACGAGGACGACGAGCAACGGCGGCTGCGCGACGTAGTCGTAGAAGCCCTTGCCGGCCGGGTACAGGAACGCGATCCGCCACGGCTGCGCGATCGCCCAGACCACGCCGGCGAGGATCGTCAGGGGCCCGAGCAGCTGCACGCCGACGACGCGGCGCTGTCGGCGCATCCCGCTGCGCGCACGGCGCACCGTCCGGTGCCTGATGCTGGTCGCGATCTCCGAGCTCACCCGAGAACCTCCTCGTCGAGTGTCAAGTTTCGCCCCCGCACAGGGCGCGCGCAAACGGGAACGCGTCGCGGTGCGGGACCCTTCCGGCGGCGGCCGGGCCTCCGCGGCACTCGCACCGGATCCTGCATCATCCACGGGATGAGGAGCCGCCCGAGGGTGCTGCGCTGAGCCTCACCGTTGGGAGCGGGCCCTTCGGCCACCGGCCCCGCGGCCGGCTCAACTTCGAGCCTCCAGAGCGGGTCGTGTACGTCGAGCCGTGGCCGCGCAGGGTGCGCGCAGTCGCCGGCGCGAGCGTCTTCGTCGACAGCGAGCGCGGCGTGCTCGTCCACGAGTCCGGACGCCTCCCGCGCTACGCGTTCCCGGCCGAGGACGTCGCGTCGGATGCCGCGACGGCCGAGCCGGAGGTGGAGGGCTATGTCACGGTGCCCTGGAGCTCCGCCGAGCGCTGGCTCGAGGAGGAGCAGGAGATCGTCGTGCACCCGCGCGACCCGTATCACCGGATCGAGGTGTTGCCGAGCACGCGACGCGTCTCCGTGCGCGTGGGCGGCGAGCTCGTGGCGGACGGCTCGCGGCCGCGCATCCTCTTCGAGACGAGCCTGCCGCCGCGCTACTACCTCCCGACCGAGAACGTCCGGATGGAGCTGCTCGAGCCCGTGGCCGTGCGCACGGGCTGCGCGTACAAGGGTTTCGCGACGTACTGGGACGTCGTCACCTCGGCCGGCCGCGTCGTCGCGGCCGCCTGGTCCTACCCCGAGCCACTGCCCGAGGCGGAGGACGTTCGCGACCTCGTCTGCTTCTTCCAGGAGCGCCCGGAGATCGAGGTCGCGGTCGACGGAGCGCCCGCGGACTCCCCGTCCACGCCCTGGTTCGGAACCGGCTGGATCGAGGGCGCGCGGATCTCGGGCTGACCCGGTCTCGCGCCGCCCTCGCCGCCAGAACGGGCATCCTGGGAGGCGTGCACGAGCACCACGCTCCGGCGCTCGACGCGGATCGCCGCCACCTCGGCATCGCGCTCGGGCTCATCGTCACGTTCATGGCCGCCGAGGTCGTCGCCGGCATCCTGGCCAGCTCCCTCGCGCTCGTCTCGGACGCCGCGCACATGGTCACCGACGCCGGCGCGCTCCTGCTCTCGCTCGTCGCGCTCCGGCTGGCGGCCCGCCCGGCGGGCGGCAACCTCACCTTCGGCCTGAAGCGGGCCGAGGTCCTCTCCGCGCAGGCGAACGGCGCGGTGCTCCTGGTGCTCGCGGGCCTCATCGTGTACGAGGCGATCCGTCGCCTGATCGAGCCCCTCGACGTCGGCGGCTGGACGGTGGTCGTCGTGGCGCTCGCGGGGCTCGCCGCGAACCTGGTGGCGACTCGGCAGCTCGCGCAGGCGGACCGCGAGAACATGGCGGTCGAGGGCAGCTTCAGGCACCTGCTCACCGACGTCTATGCCTTCGCGGGCACGCTCGTCGCCGGGATCGTCATCCTCGCCACCGGGTTCGACCGCGCCGATCCGATCGCCTCGCTCCTCGTCGCGGCGCTCATGCTCTGGGCCGCGTACGGCCTCCTGCGCTCGTCGGGGCGCGTGCTGCTCGAGATGTCCCCGGAGGGAATGGACGTCGAGGAGATCGGGCAGGCGCTCGCGGACCACCCCCACGTCTCGTCGGTGCACGACCTCCACGTCTGGCAGATCGGCTCCGGGTTCCCGGCCCTCTCCGCTCATGTCCTCGTGCCGCCGGGCGAGGACTGCCACGGCATCCGCCGCGAGCTCGAGCTGCTCCTCGCCGACCGCTTCGGCGTCGAGCACACGACGCTGCAGGTCGACCACGAGCGCAGCCCCGAGCTGCTCTCGGTCGAGCCGCTCCGGGCCCAGAGGCCCTAGCGGCGCGCGAGCCTCAGCTCGGGCGCACCTTGCGGAACGCTTCGATCGCCCGCTCGAGATGCTCGGGCTCGAGCGCGGCCGACATCTGCACCCGGATCCGCGCCGTTCCCTCCGGGACGACCGGGAAGCCGAATCCCGTGACGAAGACGCCCTCCTCGAGCAGGCGCTCCGAGAGGGCGATCGCCTCGGCCGTCTCCCCCACGATGATCGGGATGATCGCCGACTCGCCCTCGAGCGGGCGATAGCCGGCGTCGAGGAGCATGGCCCGGAACGACCTCGTGTTCTCGCGCAGGCGTGCGAGCAGCTCCGGGTGCTCCAGCATGACCTCCACGGCCCGCAGCGCGCTGCAGGCGACCGTCGGGGGCAGCGCGTTCGAGAAGAGCTGCGGCCGCGAGCGCTGCGCGAGGAGATCGCAGACCTCGTCGGAGCCGGCGACGTAGCCGCCTGCCGCTCCGCCCAGCGCCTTCCCGAGCGTGCCCGTGAGCACGTCGACCTTCCCGAGCAGGCCGTAGTGCTCGACCACCCCCCGCCCCGTCTCCCCGAGCACGCCCACGCCGTGCGAGTCGTCGACGATCACCACCGCGCCGTGCTCGTCCGCGAGCTCGACGATCTCCGGCAGACGAGCTAGGTCGCCCTCCATCGAGAAGACGCCGTCCGTGACGATGAGCTTGCGCGCATCCGCGGGCGCGCCGGCGAGGCCCTCGCGCAGCTTCCCCATGTCGGAGTGCGGGTAGATGACCTTCTCCGCGGGCCGGGAGAGCCGAACCGCGTCGATGATGCTGGCGTGGTTCAGCTCGTCGGTGAAGATCACGGTGCTCGAGTCGGTCAGGGTCGGGATCACCGCCTCGTTCGCGTTCCAGCACGAGACGTAGGTGAGCGCCGCCTCCGTGCCCGAGAGCTCCGCCAGCGTGCGCTCGAGCTCGTGGTGGGGAGCGAACGTGCCGCAGATGAAGCGGACGGAGGCCGTGCCCGCGCCGTATTGCTCGAGGCCCTCGATTCCCGCCCGCACGACCTCCGGATGCGCAGCCAGGCCGAGGTAGTTGTTCGACGAGAGCACGAGCACGTCGCCGCGCCCGGCCATCTGCACGACGGGGCCCTGCGGGGACTCGAGCGTGTTGAAGCGCTTGTAGGTGCGGGCTTCGCGGAGGGCGTCGAGCTCCTCGCCGACCTGCTGCGTCAATGTGGTCATGAGGCTCCGTTCGGTCGCAGGACGATCTTGCAGGCCTCGCCGCTCTCGAGGAGCGCGAAGGCCTCGTCGTAGCTCTCGAGCGGCAGCTCGGCCGTGATCAGCGGCCGCAGGTCGACGACGCCGTGCTCGAGGAGCCAGCGGGTCGTGTACCAAGTCTCCCAGATCTGCCGGCCGTTCACCGCGCTCACGGTCAGGTTCTTGAAGATGAGCGACTCGGCGACGTCGATCGTGGCCGGCTGCGCCGGGATGCCGAAGAGGACGACGTTGCCCCCGTGCCGCACGATGGCGAACGCGTCGTGGATCGCCTTGAGCGCCCCCGACATCTCGAACACGACGCCGAGCCCCACGCCCTCGTTCTTCTCGACGAACCACGCCGGCACGTCGTCGACCTCGCCGATGTTCACGACGTCGTCCGCGCCGAGCTCGCGCGCGAGCTCCGTCCGGAACGGGACCTGGTCCGCGGCCAGGAGGCGCCCCGACCCGAACGCCTTCGCGATCGCGATCGCGAAGAGCCCGACCGGACCGCAGCCGAGGACGGCCACCGCGCGTCCGGCGAGATCCTGCGTGCTGGTCGCGAAGACGGCGTTCCCGAACGGCTCCTGCAGGCACGCGATCTCGGGAGGCAGCTTCGCCCGGTCGTTGCGCCAGACGACCGATGCGGGGATGGCGACGAAGTCGGCGAAGCCGCCGTCACGGTCGATGCCGAGGATGCGCGTCCGCTCGCACATGTGCGCGCGCCCGGTGCGGCATTCGAAGCACACGCCGCAGGTGACGTGGCTCTCCGCCGACACGTACTCGCCCTCGGCGACGTCCCGCACGTGGCTGCCGACCTCGACCACCGTGCCGCAGAACTCGTGACCGAGCGTCAGCGGGGGGTGGACGCGCTCGGACGACCACGCGTCCCAGCGGTTGATGTGGAGGTCGGTGCCGCAGATGCTCGCGGCCTCGACCCGGACCACCACCTCGTCCGGCCCGGGGCTCGGAACGGGAACCTCGTCGAGCACGAGGCCGGTTTCGGCTCCGCGCTTGCGGATGGCGCGCATCGTCTCCACGGCGTGGCGATCTTGCCACGCGGCGCGTCTCAGAAGACGAAGACTGGCGTGCCGAGCTCGACGAACGCGTACACGTGGCTCGCCTCCCCGTCGGGCAGCCTCACGCACCCGTGCGAGGCCGGGTACGCGGGGACGTCCGAGTACTGGTGCATCGCGATCCCGCCCACGAAGTACGCCGCGTAGGGCATCCAGACGTGGAACGGCTGCGACCAGGAGAGGAGCTCCTTGCGGTAGACGTGGAACGTCCCCGCCGGGGTCCGGCCGAAGATGCCGGTGGAGGTGTGGATCGCGCGCACGACGTCGTTGCCGTCCACGAGCAGGAGCACCCCGAGGTCGCGGTGGATCTCGACGTGCTTGCCCGGCCGATGCGTCCAGGGCTTCGGCGTCGAGGCACGGAAGAGCGCGACCTGCGTTTCCCCGGTCAGGGTTCCCGTGCGGGCGAGGCCCTCCCAGCCCTGGAATGCGATCAGGGCCTCCTCCGTCAGGTAATCGAGGCTCCCGTTGACGGACGAGCGGTCGAGGTAGCCGAGCGTGACGAGCCGGAGCTGGATGCCGCGGATGCTCCACGGATAGCCCTTCTCCCCGCGCTCCGCGCGCCAGGCCGCGGGCCACGTCCCCGCGCGCAGCGTGGTGACGAGCCGCCCCTCGGTGCCGACGGCGACGTAGCGCTCGGCGCCGAGCGGGGCGAGCGTCGTCTCGATCTGGGCGAGCCGCCGCGTCATCGTGGTCGCGGACCCGCCGGTCACGAGCGCGCGCGAGAACCGCGCGAGCCAGACGTCCTCGTCCGCGCGAACCGCCTGCAGGCGTACTCCCGGCCGGAGCGCCGAGCGAATCCCCTGCGAGCGCTCGAGTCGCGTCGTCCCTTGGACGAGCTCGCGCAGCGCCGCGACCTCGGGCTGCAGCCCGGACGGAACGACGCGGTCCACGCGAACGAGACGTCCGTGCCGGAAGAACGCGACCTTCACCGTCTCCGGACGCGGAGCCGAAGCCGCCGCACGTACCACGCCGAGCGCCGCCGTGGCGACGGCGGCAACGAGCACGAGGGGGAGGAATCTGCGCGCCATCGCGACGGAAATACCATTTCGGCCCGGACGGCGAAACGCCTCGTCGCCGGAGGCGCGTTGTCTCGTGTGGCGCGGGCACCATTCCTCGCGTGACGCGAATCGCGGTCATCGGTCCCAGCGGCAGCGGGAAGACGCGCCTCGCCGGGGAGCTCGCGGCGCGGCTCCACGTTCCGCACGTCGAGATCGACGCCCTCTTCCACGGCCCCAACTGGGAGTCGGTCACCCTCGACGTCCTCCGGGAGCGGGTCGCGGAGGCCACGAGCGAGGGCGGCTGGGTCTCGGACGGGACCTACCACCAGCTGATCGGCGAGCTCGTGCTCGAGCGCGCCGAGACGATCGCCTGGCTCGACCTTCCCGCCCGCGTGGTCGTTTGGCGCCTCCTGCGCAGGACGTACGTGCGGAAGAAGCACGACGTCGAGCTCTGGCACGGCAACCGCGAAGGCCCGTGGCGCGAGACCCTCCGCTACCTCGTCTGGCCCGCGTTCAAGCGCGCGTTCGAGAACCGGCGCAGGCTGCCCGCGCTCTTCGCGCGGCACCCGCACCTGCGCGTCTACCGGCTGCGCTCGGACCGGGCGGTGCAGGCGTTCGTCGACTCGTTCCCGGCGCGCACCTGAACGCAATCGGCCCGGAGGCCGGTCAAGATCGTCCTGCCGTGCAGCTCAGGGGATCGCCACGCTCATGACGCCGGCGGTCGTCCTCGCCCTCGCCCTCTCCGGCTGCGACCGAGGTGACCCTAGAGGGCTCGCCCTGAAGTCACCACGCGGGGGTTCAGCGGCTCCGCCCACCGTCCGAGAGAGGACGGATGAGGTTGGGCCAACGGAGACCGGGAGTGCCGGAAGGCAGAGTGACCCTGAACGCCGACACGGTCGCCCGCCTGATCGCGCTCTCGATCCTCGGTCTCGTGTTCCTGACCACGCTCGTCGCGAGCCTGGTCCGCACGACGGTCGGTGCGGTGCTCGTCCTCGCGCTGGTCGTCGCCTGGATCCTCTGGGGCGAGTTCTACCCGGGGCCGGGGCCCTAGAGCCGACGCGCGGACTCGAACCGCGGACCCCTTCATTACGAGTGAAGTGCTCTACCAGCTGAGCTACGTCGGCGCTCGACCAAGAGTACTGAGAGGCGGCTAGGCGCGCACGGGGCGGCGGAGGTCGCGCCGCAGGCGAACGAACAGCGCCTCGAGCGCGAGGGAGGCGTTGAGGTTGAACTCCTCGAGCGCCCGCCACGTCTCGCGCACGGTCTCGGCCGCCCGCACCGGGCCGTCCCCGAGGTCGAGCCCGGCGTCCGCCCTCAGCTCTTCCAGCCGGTCGGCGTTGACCGCGGCCCTCTCCGCGCCCGACGAGACGACGACGAGGTCCCGGTACCAGGCCTCGAGGCCCTCGAGCCCGGCGAGAAGCTCCTCGCGCTCGGCCCCGAACTGCGCCCGCCGGACACGCTGAGCCGCCTCGCGCTCGGGAAGGTCGAGACCCTCGAGCGCCTCCTGCTCGCGCTGCTTCGCCGCCTCCGCCCGTGCGCGGGCGGCCTCGAGCAGCACGGCCGCGGCGTCACCGGGCTCGAAGCCCTCGTCGAGGTAGACCGAGCGCGCGGCGGCCACGAGCGCGCCCCGGCGCTCCGCCGCGGCCGGATCCAGCA
>JBKPTS010000079.1:0-16833 GCA_046735575.1 Actinomycetota bacterium | reverse complement strand
CGTCGTGCGCTCGAGGACGTGGGGCTCGCCGACGAGATCGACCTCGTCGTCGCGGGCGGGATCCGGAACGGCGCGGATGTCGCCAAGTGCCTCGCGCTCGGAGCGGACGCGGTCGCGATCGGGACGGCGGCCCTGATGGCCCTCAACTGCAACAAGGAGATCCCCGGGGTCACGGACTACGAGGGCACGGTGGGCGTTCCGGCCGGCCAGTGCTACCACTGCCACACCGGGCGCTGCCCCGTCGGCGTCACCACGCAGGACCCCGAGCTCCGCAAGCGGCTCGTGGTCGAGGAGGCGTCGGAGCGCGTCTACAACCTGCTGACCGCGATGACGATGGAGCTGCAGATGCTCGCGCGGGCGTGTGGGAAGACCAACGTGCACTCGCTCGAGCCCGAGGACCTCTGCGCGCTGACCGTCGAGGCCGCCGCGATGGCGAAGGTGCCGCTCGCGGGGACGGAGTACGTCCCCGGGGTCACCGAGGAGCGGACGCTCGCGGAGGTGAAGCAGCTCCTCGAGCGGCGCCACTACGAGGAGGCCGTGCGCGACCGGGCGGAGATCGAGTCGCTGCCGGTGGTCGGGGAGACGACGTGAGCGCCACCGACGAGCGGCACATCCAGATCGACGCCGAAACGCTCGCCGGCCACCGCTTCCCGTACCAGGAGGACCTTTCCCTCGTCGAGGGCGTCGACCTCCTGGCGGCGACTCCGGGAGAGGACATCAACTGGCTCGAGGACGTCGAGCTCCTGGAGGAGGAAGGCGTCCCGGCGGTCTTCGATCGCTACAGCAACTCGTTCCTCAAGATCTACTTCCCCATTCCCGAGGGCCGCGAGAACGAGATCGCGCGGAAGGTCCTGGTCAAGCACCTGCAGTCGGGCAACTCCTACGGGATCCAGCTGAAGGAGAAGCACGCGAAGTTCCCCCAGCCCGAGCTCGGCCCCTGGGTCCAGGGCTCCCAGACCGTCGGCACCGACTGGAAGCCGCCCGTGCTCGAGGGCTGGGAGCCGCCGGCTGGCCACTGACTTCGAGCGTCCTCGGGCGACGGGCCGCTGCCTCTGCGGCGCGGTGTCGTACGAGGTGCGTGGGCCGCTGCGGGACATCCTGATCTGCCACTGCGAGGAGTGCCGCCGCTCCACCGGCTACCTCGGCGCGTTCGCGGCGACCCCCGCCGAAAGCCTCGTCGTCCACGACGGCCGCGCGCTGCGCTGGATCGACAGCCCGCAGAGCGACCGCGGTGCGCGGCGCGGCTTCTGCGCCGAGTGCGGCTCGAGCCTCTTCTGGGAGGCAGCCGAGGGGGCCCGCGTCAACATCGCCGTGGGCACGCTCGACCGCCCGACCGGCCTGCGGATCGCGGGGCACTGGTATGCGCACCAGGCGGACGACTGGGACGAGCTCCCCGAGGACGCGGTCGTCCTCTCCTCGGCCGACGACGTGAGCCGGATGCGCTGGACCCCGGAGCCGCCGCGCTGAGGCGAGCAAGAAGCCCCGCCGGCTACTCGGCGCCGAGGTTGGCGCTCCCCGGACCCCTCGCTCGGAGGCGGAGCCCGCCGGCACTCGAGCTCGGAAGCCGGCTCGGGCCGGCGCACGTGTCAGACCCCGCGCGGAGCCCGGTCGTCGAGCGCGACGCGCATGAGGTCGCGGATCGAGACGATCCCGACGACGCGGCCCTCTTCCACCACCGGCAGGTGACGGAACCCGCCGTGGATCATGAGCGTGGCGGCCTGGTCGGTCGTCTCCCCCGGCTCGACCGTGTCCGGATGGCGCGTCATCCAGTCGGACACGCTCGCGCTCCCGTCTTTACCGGCCGCGACCGCCTTCATGACGTCCCGCTCGGTCAGGATCGCCGCGACCGAGTCGCCTTCGAGGATCACGACCGCGCCGACGCCCCTCTCCGCCATCTTCGCCGCGGCGTCGCCGAGGGTGGCGTCCGACGTGATCGTCAGCACGCCTCGCGTCATGTGGTCGCCGACGGGCGGCATCCGCCGATTCTAGGACGGAGGCGGCCCTAGTGCCCGTTGACGGAGAAATGCATGTAGTCCTTGGTGTCGCCGGTCCAGGACCCTCCCCAGCCCCACCCGATCGAGTGGAAGGCGGCGAGCACGGCCGGTGTGACCATCCCCTTCCGCAGGCGCGAGCGGTCCATGTAGCTCCGCGCGGTCGGATCGCGACTCATGCCGCACCCGACGTAGGGGTTCTCGCGCGGGTTCAGGTCGATCGCATGGCCGTAGGCGTGGTTCGACCAGTGGCCGGTGCTCTTGCCGCCCGTGCACGGCGACGGGACCGCGTCGCGGCACTCGAACGAGCCGCTGACGTCGTTGTCCGCCGGGCGCTGGCTCGCCGGCCCGTACACCTGCGCGAAGGTCATGTGCCGGATCGGGAAGCGAAGCGCGTAGAGCTTCCGGAAGACCGTCACCAGCGGGCGCGCGACGTCGGCGTTGACCACGAGCTGCCCCACGTACGGGCGCCCGTCCCAGCCGACTGCGGACACGCGCAGCAGGCGGAGCTGCGACAGCGTGGTGGGACAGCCGGCGTGCCAGACGTGCGCGGCCTGCAGCTGCGCCTGCTGACCCGCCGTCAGCGGGCGGATGGAGTGCCGGAACGAGGTCGTGGCCGAGGTCGTGGCCGCCGTCGCGGAGGCCGCGAGCGCGAGCATGGCGAACGGCAGGACGAGCAGGCGCCTCACGAGACATAGGATCGCATGCGTGCGGGCCCTCGTCCTCCAGCACATCGCCTGCGAGCCGCCCGGCGTGTACGAGGACGTGCTCAGGGCGCACGGCGCGAAGATCCACCGCGTCGAGCTCGACGAGGGCGAGCCCCTGCCCGGGCGTGGCGAGATCGACGCGATCGTCTGCATGGGCGGCCCGATGAGCGCGACCGACGAGGACGTGCTGCCGTGGCTCGCAGGCGAGAAGGCGTTCATCGCGGACGCCGTCCGCGACGGAACCCCCTTCTGGGGCGTCTGCCTCGGCGTCCAGCTCCTGGCCGCGAGCCTCGGGGCCCGCGTCTATCCGGGCCCGTCGCCCGAGGTGGGTCTCCTGCCTGTCGAGCTCACGGACGAGGGGCGCGCAGACCCGGTGTTCGCCGAGCTTCCGGAGGAGCTCGTGACGCTGCAGTGGCACGGCGACACGTTCGACCTCCCAGAGGGAGCCATTCGGCTCGCGGAATCCCCGGCGTACCCGAACCAGGCGTTCCGCTTCGGCGACGTCGCCTACGGCGTCCAGTTCCACGTCGAGGTCTCGCCGGAGCTCGCGCGCGAGTGGGCCGACGTGCCCGAGTACGCCGCTGCGCTCGAGCGTGTGCTCGGCCCGGGCGCGCTCGAGGGCCTGATCGCGAGCCTCGAGCGGAACGCGGACGAGATGCTGGGCCACGCGAGCCGACTCTTCGAGCGCTGGCTGCAGACCGCGCGCGCCCGCACGGCGCTCGTGTAACAAATTCGCGACGAAGCCACGGGGCGCGCAGGCGCCGCCCTGCCCCCCTCCTATACTCGCCGGTCTTGTCCGATCTCGAGCCCCAGCTCCAGGAGCTCTTCGGCTTCGCGTGCTTTCGCCCCGGACAGGAGGAGATCGTCCGCGCCGCGCTGGCCGGGCGGGACACGCTCGCGCTCATGCCCACCGGCTCGGGGAAGTCGCTCACCTACCAGCTGGCGGCGATGCTGCGCCCCGAGCCGACTCTCGTCCTCTCGCCGCTGATCGCGCTGATGAAGGACCAGGTGGACAAGCTCCCGCCGCAGGTGGCGGCGACGTCCACGTTCGTCAACTCCTCGCTGGCGCCCGAGGAGGTCGTCGCCCGGCTCGCCCGCGTCGCCTCGGGCGAGACCCGGCTCGTCTACGCGGCACCCGAGCGTCTGCGACAGGCCGGCTTCGTCGAGCTGCTCGCGGGTGTCGGCATCGGCCTCGTCGTCGTCGACGAGGTGCACTGCGTGAGCATGTGGGGCCACGACTTCAGGCCGGACTACCTGTTCATCCGGCACGCGCTCGCGGAGCTCGACGAGCCCACGCTGCTCGGCCTCACCGCGACGGCGACGCCGGCGATGGCGCGCGAGATCGGGGAGGCGCTCGGGCGGCGGTTCGAAGTCGTGCACACGAGCGTCGCGCGGCCGAACCTGCGCTACGACGTCGCCGAGGTGGCGAACTCGGAGGAGCGCGTGGCGATCCTCGTCGAGCGCCTGCACGGGCTGCGCGGCGGCTCGGCGATCGTGTACGCGCGCTCGCGCCGTTCGACCGAGGAGCTCGCGCGCGTGCTGCGAAGCCACGGCTTCCGCGCCGAGCACTACCACGCAGGGCTGGAGCCCGGGGAGCGCACCCGGGCCCAGGACGACTTCGGCTCCGGACGCACCCAGGCGGTCGTCGCGACCACGGCTTTCGGCATGGGCATCGACAAGCCGGACGTTCGCCTCGTGTGCCTCGTCAACTACCCCTCCTCGCTCGAGGAGTACGTGCAGATGGTCGGGCGCGCCGGCCGCGACGGAGCGCCGAGCGAGACGCTTCTGCTCGCGAGCCCGACCGACGCCGGTGCGCTCCGGAGGTTCGCCCTATCCGACGTTCCCTCCGCTGCCGAGCTTCGCGGCGTCTACCGCACGTGCCGGGCGGCCGGAGGCCTCGTCGACCCCGGCGAGCTGGCCTCCGTCGCTCCCGACCGGGACGCGAGGGTCCTCGTCGGGATGCTCGAGCAGGGTGGTCTCCTGCGCCGGCGGTTCGACGAGGGCAGGCGCCTCCGCATCGAGGTGCCCGACCCTCCGGAGGACGCGAGCAGGCGTGTGACCGAGCTCCTGGACCGGGCGGAGCTGGTCGCAGAGGCTCGCGCGGAGCGCATGATCGCCTTCGCCGAGACACGCGTCTGCCGGCACGAGCAGGTCGCGGCGCACTTCGGAGAGGAGCTTCCCGGCCCGTGCGGGAGGTGCGACGTCTGCGCGCCGAGCGAGAGCGCCCGCGCCGACGCGGGCGAGGTTCTGCCGCTCCCGCGCGACATCGGCGCGGCGATCCTCGAGGCCGTCCGCTCGCTCCGCTGGCCGCTCGGACGGCGGAGCCTCGCCGCGACGCTCCGTGGGTCGCTGAAGGCGCCGCAGTCGGGCCGGCGCTCGGACGCGTTCGGCCTCCTCGCGGCGGCCTCGGAATCCGACGTCCGCCGCTGGGTGCAGCTGCTCGAGGTCTCCGGCGCGCTCGTCGAGCGGACGACCGAGGACGGGTTCCGCGTGCTGCACGCGGACCCGAGCGCCGCGGTGCCCCGCATCCGGGGCGGCGGGGATGCCGCGGACGCCGACGAAGGGCTCGTGACGCGCCTCCGGAGCTGGCGCCTCGAGCGCTCGCGGCAAGACTCGGTCCCCGCCTACGTCGTCCTCCACGACGCGACGCTCCACGAGCTCGCGGCCGTCCGTCCCAGGACGAAGGGCGAGCTCGCGGGCATCAAGGGCTTCGGGCCGACCAAGCTCGAGCGGTACGGCGACGACCTGATCGCGCTGCTGGCGTAGCCGACCAGCCGCACGCCCTCGCTTGCCCGCGCGTCGAGCCACGCTCTACGATGGGCGCGCAAGCAGGCGAACGGTCGGAGGTGGGCATGTCCGAGAAGATGTGGGGCGGCGAGCAGTACTGGGGCCTCGGGTACGAGTGGGACCCGGACTGGTTCCTGACAGACAGGCAGAAGGAGCTGCGCGCGAAGCTGATCGAGCTCTGCGAGCAGGAGCTCCGCGCGAACGCAAAGCGCTCCGACGACGAGCTGCTCTTCCCTCGTCGCAACCTCGAGCTGCTCGGCGAGCACGGCTTCCTCGCGCTCACCGTGCCCGAGGAGTACGGCGGCCTGGGCGAGAACCACGTCGCCTACTCGATGGTCTGCGAGACGATCGCGCGCTACGGCTGCGCGTCGACGGCCATGTGCTACGTGATGCACATCGGCGCGGTGAACACGATCATGCTCCGCCCCACCCCGGAGCTGATCGACAAGTACATCCGCCCGTTGGGGAGCGGGAAGATCGGGACGCTCTCGTACTCCGACCCCGAGACCGGCTCCCACTTCTGGTACCCGATCTCCTCGGGCGCCGAGCGCTCGAACGGCGGCTTCAAGGTGCGCAAGAAGGCGTCCTGGACGACCTCGGGCGGGTTCGCCGACTTCTACGTCGTGCAGACGACGAGCCCCGACTTCTCCGGCTACGACGACCTCTCGGTCTTCGTGATCGACGGGGAGCACGTCCAGTCGCAGCCATCGCTTTGGGACGCCCTCGGCCTCCGCGGCAACCAGTCCGGGCCGATCGAGGTGCCGGGGATCGACGTTCCAGGCGAGAACATCGTCGGGCCCGTCGGGGACGGCGCGGCCTCGAACGACGAGTCGGTCGACCCCTGGTTCCTCGTCGGGTCGTCGTCCGTCTGGAACGGCATCGCCCTCGGCGCGATCGACATCGCAAAGCGGCACACGACCCGGAAGCGCCATGTCGACGTGGGCATGCGGGTCGCGGACTATCCGACGATCCAGGACTACGTCGGCGAGGCGGTCATGGACACGAACGCGAGCCGCACCTTCGTGCTCTCGGTCGCCGACGCCATGGACCGCGCCACGGACAACAACACGAAGCAGCTCGCCCCCGGCGAGTTCGCGCGCGCGAACTACCTGCACTGGGCATGGCAGATCAAGTTCGTGGCCGCGAAGAACGTGGCGCACGTGGTGGACAAGATGCTCCACGCCTGCGGCGGCTCGGGCTACAAGCGCGACATGGAGCTCGAGCGCTACCTGCGCGACGCGAAGGCGGGCTGGGTCATGGGCCCGACGAACGAGGTGCTGCGCCAGTTCGTCGGCAAGGCCGTCCTCCTCGGCTTCGACTCGCTCGACTACTGGAACCAGAACTACAACCGGCGGGTGGTCGAGAACGAGACGAAGAAGCTCGACCCGGCCGGGAAGCGCGAGCTCGCGGAGCAGCTCGTCGCGCAGGCGGACGAGGACGAGGCAAAGACGGCGCAGCCCGCCAAGTCGGCATAGGGCGGTGGCCGCGACGAGCCGCACCGGCGTCGTTCGCACCGGCGTCGTTCGCGGCCTCCTTCCCGAGGACCCGTTCCTCGAGACCTATCTCGTGCGCCCCGGCGGCGTGACGACGGTCGCGCTCATGCCCGACGACCGCCTCACGATCGTCGACGCGCAGGGCGGCCAGGTCGCCGAGCTGACCGTGCTCGGCGCGAGCGGGCGCGAGGATGCCGACGCGCTCGGGGTGCGGGCGGACGCGCCGGCGACCGTGCTCCGGCGCCTCGCCCGTGACGACGGCGACGTCCTCGAGGCGCTCCGGCTGTCCGAGCTCACTCCGGACGAGGCGCTGGCGGTCCGCCTGTTCGAGGAGCTCTCTCCACCGGGGGCCTCGGAGTCGTTCGTCGCGGCCCGGGAGGTGACGGCCGTCGTGGCCGCCCCAGCCGGCCGCATCGTCGACGGCGCGCCGCCCCCCTCCGATCTCGTGGTCGAAGTTCGCCGCACGACCCCACGCGCGTACGGGCAGATCGAGCTGCCGCCACCGCTCGCCGAGCCGCGGCTCGACTTCCGGATCGAGAAGGCGACTGCGCAGAGCTACGAGGTCGAGGCGGGTGAGTACATCCAGGTGATCGACGTCGAGGGCAAGCAGTGCTCCGACTTCCTCGCCTTCCACCGGCAGCGGCTCGAGGACGGCGTCGAGCGCGGCCTCGACGCAACGGTCACGCGGTCGCTCATGGGGCAGGCGTACCCGCAGCCGGGCCTGCACGGGAAGTTCTACGACGCGGACATGAACCCGCTGGTCGAGGTCGTCCAGGACACCGTCGGCCGGCACGACACGTTCCAGCTCGCCTGCAACCCCAAGTACTACGAGGACCTGGGCTATCCCGGGCACGTCAACTGCTCGGACAACTTCAACGCCGCGGTCGAGCCCTACGCGATCGCGAGGCGTAAGGGCTGGCCGGCGCTCAACTTCTTCTTCAACACCTCGCTCGGGTCCGACAACGTGATCGTCGTCGACGAGCCGTGGTCGCGGCCGGGCGACTACGTGCTCCTCCGCGCCCTGACCGACCTCGTCTGCGCCTCCTCCGCCTGCCCCGACGACATCGACCCGGCGAACGGCTGGCAGATCACCGACGTGCACGTGCGCGTGTACCCGCAGAGGAACACGTTCTCGCAGGCGATCGCCCATCGCGTCACGCCCGACGCGGAGCCCTCGCTGAGCAAGGAGACCGCGTTCCACCCGCGGACGAGCGAGCTGACGAAGAGCTTCGTCGAGTACCGCGGCTACTGGCTCCCGCACTGCTTCTCGAACGAGGACGGGATCTCCGAGTACTGGGCGTGCCGCGAGCACGCGGCCGTCATGGACCTGTCGCCGCTCCGCAAGTGGGAGATCCTCGGCCCTGACGCCGAAAGCTTGGTGCAGTGGGTGATCACCCGCGACGCGCGCAAGCTCGGCGTCGGCCAGGTCACGTACACGGCGGTCTGCAACGAGACCGGCGGGATGATCGACGACGCCACCGTCTTCCGGCTCGGGCAGGACAACTTCCGCTTCGTCGGCGGCGACGAGTACGACGGCGTCTGGCTGCGCGAGCAGGCGGAGAAGCGGCAGCTGAAGGTCTGGATCAAGCCGTCGACCGACCAGCTGCACAACATCGCCGTGCAGGGGCCGGCGAGCCGCGACCTCCTGCGCGACCTCGTCTGGACGCCTCCGACGCAGACGCCCTTCGAGGACCTCAAGTGGTTCCGATTCACGGTCGGGCGGCTGCACGGCTTCGACGGCATCCCGGTCGTCGTCTCGCGCACGGGCTACACGGGCGAGCTCGGGTACGAGCTCTGGTGCCACCCGGACGACGGGCCGGCGGTGTGGGACGCGGTCTGGGAAGCGGGCCAGCCGCACGGCCTCAAGCCCCTGGGGCTCGACGCCCTCGACATGCTCCGCATCGAGGCGGGACTCATCTTCGCGGGCTACGAGTTCGACGACCAGGTCGACCCCTTCGAGGCGGGGATCCCGTTCGTCGTCGACCTCCACGGCGAGGAGGACTTCTCGGGCCGCGCGGCGCTCGAGGAGCGGAAGGAGCACCCGCAGCACGTGCTCGTCGGGCTGGAGCTCGCGGGCTCGGAGACCGCGGGCCACGGCGACGGCGTGTACGTCGGGCGCCAGCAGGTCGGCGTCGTGACGAGCGGGACGCGGAGCCCGGTTCTCAAGAAGAACATCGCCCTCTGCCGGATTGCGGTGCAGTACCGGGAGCTCGGGTCGGAGGTCGAGGTCGGCAAGCTCGACGGGCAGCAGAAGCGGATCCCGGCGACGGTCGTCCGGATCCCCTTCTACGACCCGGAGAAGACGCGGCCGCGATCGTAGGGCGGCGACGCCGGGCCCGTCCCGGCGAAGACGCTCCTCCTCGACGGGCCAAAACGATCCGGCCGGAGGGCACGTGCAGGCGAACAACCGGCGGGCAGCCTGGCAAGAGCCGAGCGAGTAGCTTCCCGGCGTGGTCGCTACGCCACCCGTCGAGCTCTTCGCGGACGAGGAGATCGAGAGCTTTCGGCGCGACGGCTTCCTGATCGTCGAGCAGGGACTCGTGTCGGAGCGGGCGCTCCCGCTCCTCCGCGATCGCTATCTGCGCCTCTTCGACGGCGAGTACGAGACCGGGATCCGGCCCGACGAGGTGAACTGGGTTCCGGGACGGGATCCCGAGGATCGGACCCGCCAGCTCTGCAACGCCTGGAAGGCGGACACCGTCATCGCCGCGCAGGTGCTCTCGGAGCGCATCGGGCGGCTGGCGGCGCAGCTCATGGGCTACCGCGGCGTGCGCATCCTGCAGGACAACGTCCTCTGGAAGCCGCCGGGGACGAAGGCGATCGGGTTCCACCAGGACTCGTCCTACGCCGAATACCTCGTGCCGCCGGAGATGGTGACGTGCTGGATGTCGCTCGACGAGACCGAGGCGGGCGCGGGACCGCTCGAGCTCGTGCGCGGCTCCAACCACTGGCCGAAGTCGCCGCCCGAGCGCTCGCAGTTCCATGCGCCCGAGGACTGGCTCGCCGGTCCGCGCTCCGCCGCGCCCGCCGGCGCGGCCGTCGAGACGGTGCCGGTGGTCGTGAGGGCGGGCGGCGGCTCCTTCCACCACGGGCTCACCTGGCACGGCTCCGCGCCGAACGCGAACGCGTCCGTCGCCCGCATGGCCCTCGTCTCCCACTTCGTCCCGCTCGAGACGCGCTTCCACGAGACGAACGTCGACATCACGTACTCGCGCTACCGCCGGCGCGACGACCTCTCGCTCGACGAGTCGTTCTTCCCGATCGTCTGGAGCGAGTCGGGCTACCGGACCCCCTGGCTCGCCGAGCTGCCGGCGCTCGACTGACCTAGCCGCCGAGCAGGGAGCGCAGGCTCTCGAGGACGTCGATGAGCCGCCAGGGCTCGATCGTCTCGATCGCCCGCCGAGCGAGCGAGGAGACGAAGCCCGGAAGCGCATCGTGGGCGTCGGCGTCGGCCAGCGCACGTAGGAGACCCTTGTGTACAGCCTCTTCGGCGTCCGCCTGCGAGATCCCGTGTCTGGCGGCGAACGCGTGCAGCGAGGACCTGTCCCTGAGCGCGAGCACGAGCTCCTCGCGGGAGACGCCGAGGCTGCAGGCCGCGCCGTCGAGCGCCGAGAGCACGACCTGCTCCAGCGCCGCCTGGAGCCCGTGCGGATTCCTCCACTCGCGGGCCGCGCAGGGGTTGGCGACGGGCGCCGGCTCGTAGGTGGCGCCGCCGAGGGCCGCGTACGTCGCGAGGAGGACTGCGCACGCACCCACCGCCCCGAGCAGCGGCGCTCCCCGGATCACACGCGCTCCCAGCGGCTGAGCCCGAGCGGGACGAGCGCGAGGAGCGCGAGCGCGGCGGCGAGTGCGAAGGGCCGCGAGAACGCGTTCGTCACGGCACGGTCGAGCTGGTCGACGAGGGCGGACTCGAGCCTGCGGTACTCGTCCGTCGACGGGCGGTCCGCGAAGACCTTGCCGACGTCGGGGAGGTTGCCCTGCTTCTTGGCCGCATCCACCTCGGTCAGCACGTCCCTGGCGACGGCGAGCTTGTCCAGCGGGGGGATGCGACTGTCGAGCACCCTCGCCGCGCCGGCCCGGATCGCCTCCTGCTTGTTCGTGTCGAGGGCGCTCGTCAGGATCGGCGCCAGGAGCAGGAGCCCGACCACCACGCCCGCGTGCCGCGCCGCGAGCGTCCAACCTCCGTGCAGGACCGAGTCCCCGGCGCCCGCGAGCGCCTGCTCCGTGAGCGAGGCGAGCGCGATTCCCACGCCGATGCCGATGAAGACCTGCGGCACGAGGGTCCATTCCCACCCGGAGCGCGGGAGCAGCGCGAGCGCCGCCAGGCCGCCCCCGACGAGGACGATCCCGGTCGCGATCCGCATGCGGATCCCCACGGACAGCGGGACGACGCGCGCTGCCGCGAGGGCGGCGACCGGGAGCACGCTCACGACGAGCCCCGCGGCGGCAGGCGACATGCGCCAGCCGGTGACGAGCAACAGGACGAGCAGGAACAACGCGGCCACGAGGCCGCCCGAGAGCAGCAGCAGCGCACTGTTCGACGTGAGCCGCGGGCGCGTCCGCGACGTCCTCACGGCGCGCGCCTGTTCCCACCGGACCGCCACGAGCAGCAGCAGCGCCACCGGAACCTGGGCGAGGAAGATGGAGCGCCAGCCGAGAAGGTCGGTGAGGATCCCGCCGACCGCCGGGCCGATCGCGGCCCCGAACACGCCTGCGGCAACCCAGATGTGGGTTGCACGTCCTTTCTCTCCGGTCACGTCGATGCAGAGCTCGAGGGCCGCGACGACGAGGAGGGCCGCGCCGACCGCCTGCAGGCAGCGAGCGGCGAGGAGCACGGCGAAATGAGGCGCGGCGCCGCATGCGAGCGACGCTCCGGCGAAGAGCACGGCGCCGAGCGCGAACGCGCGGTTCGGCCGCGGCCGCACGAGATAGGCGCACGGGACCGCGACGAGCGCCAGCACCAGGTTGAACGAGGTCAGCACCCAGGCGACCGTCGTGATCCCGACGTCGAAGCGCCCGAGGATCCGCGGCAGCGCGAGCGTGACGATCGAGGAGTCGGCGAGCGCGAGGCCCACGGCGACGGCGAGCAGCGCCAGCCGGGAGCGGGAGTGCGTCACGCGGTCTCGCGGAAGCGCGAGGCGAGTACCCCGATCAGGGCGATCGCAGCCCGTGGCTGCGTCTCGAGCGCGGCGAGCAGCTGCTCCCTCGTGATCGCGAGGCAGCGAACGGGCCCGATCGCGTAGATGTCGGCGATCCGTCCGCGGCCGGGATCGAGCACCTCGATCTCGCCGATCAGCTCCCCGGCCTCGAGCGTCAACGTCCGCTCGGGCCGCTCGACCCGCACCGACCCCTCCACCACGAGCAGCAGCTCGTTCCCGGGCTCGCCCATGCGCATGATCGCCTCCCCGTCCGCGTACTCGCGCTCGCTTCCGAGCGCGAGGACCGGCTCGACGAGCTCGCGGGGGAGCGACGCGAACACGTGCGGGTGCTCCCGCACGAGGCGCTCGTAGCGGCCGCCGTGGAAGAGGAGCGGCTCGCCGTCGCCGTAGCGCGCGTACTCGACCCGCCCGAGGAAGAGCGAGTGGTCGCCGCCCCAGTACGAGCGCACGATCCGGGCGACGAGGTGGGCGAGGGCGCCCTCGACGAGCGGGGTGTCGTGGACGAGCTCGAACAGGGGCTCGTCCGAGCCGTCGACGGCCCGCCCCGCGAAGTGGTCCGAGAGCGCCGCCTGGCTCGCCTCGAGCACGTTCACGCCGAACCTCGTGCCCTCGTGCAGGAGGTCGCACATGCGCGCCCGGCGGTCGATCGAGACGAGCACGAGCGGCGGCTGCAGCGACACGGACATGAAGGCGTTGGCGGTCATCCCGTGCACGCTCTCGCCCTTGCGGGTCGTGAGCACGGTCACGCCCGTCGCGAACATGCCGAGCGTGCGCCGGAACGCGATCGCGGGATCGCCCTCGAGCCCGCTGCCGAGCTCGAGCTCCTCGATCGACGGCGCCGCTTCGAAGGAGGCGCCGAACGCCTCGGGCGCCGCGATCGCACCGCCGATCGCGACCTCGAACTCCTCGGGGGCCGCCCGCTCCATCCTCGGATTGTGACTACCGACGTCGAAGGGGCGGCCGGAGCCGCCCCTTCATGTCCTCGAGCTCAGCTCGCAGGTGCGGCTGACGTCCTCGGCGCCATCTCCTGCTCGAGCAGCGCGGCCACTTCTTCGTCCGGCATCGTCGGCGTCTCCTCACGCCAGTGCGGCGTCTCCCTGTCCTGCACCATGCGCCGGAAGAGGAACAGAAGCAGGGATATCACGAGGACGCTGAAACCGATGACCTTGCTCTTCGTCGCGCCGTAAAGGTTTCCGCCTCCGGCGGTCTGGAACCAGCCGACGCCGACGACCTCGAAGACGATGAACGCGCCGCAGAGGGCGTAAGCGATCGGGACCCAATAGGACGCGAGCTTGATCGGCCGCGGCCAGCCGGGCCTGTCTCGCCGCAGCAGGATGAAGGCCGAGATGGCGCAGATGTTCGCGAACACGTAGCCGATGTTGCTGGCCACGAGGATCCCGAACAGGTTCCCGACGAAGAGGACGAAGAGGATGTTGATGACCATGTCGAGCGTCATCGCGATCCCCGGCACGTTCCATTGGTTGAGCCGACCGAGCTCCTTGACCGTCAGACCGTCCTTCGAGATGCCGTAGAGGGCGCGGCTTCCGTCTGCGGTCGCCGTGTTCATCGAGATGACGAAGCTCGCGCACATGACGACGACGAAGAAGTTCGTCAGGCTCTTGCCCACCAGCGTGTTCAGGGCGCCCACGTAGTCGAACGCCTCCACGGTCTTCGGGCCGACGCCGCCGGTGAGGGCGATCGGCACCATCGTGTTCACGAAGAGGATGAAGACCGCCGACGACATCAGAGCCCTTCTCGTGTCGCGTCCCGTGTCTTTGTATTCGGGCGCGAACGTCGCCGCCGCTTCCGGAGCGGTCGACCAGATCATGACCCAGATCCAGACGAGAGCGATCTGCAAGCCTCCCCACACCGCGTGCGGGTTGTCGAACCAGAACGTCTGGCCAGCCGCGTGGTTGTAATCGAGGTTGGCGGAGTTGAAGTCGCCGTTGATGAAGGGCAGGAACGTGAAGCAGAAGAGCGGGAACATGAGCAGGATCCCGGCCGCGTAGTTGAACGACACGGCGATCCGCGTACCGAAGAAGTTGAAGAGCCAGACGGCAATGATGAGCCCGATCGTGATCAGGTGCTGGAGCCCGATGTACACAGGCCCCGTCGAGAAATAGCCGTGATCGATCGTCGCTCCGCCGAACGCGTACGTTCCGTAGGGCTGACCGGGGAACCAGGCGGCCTGGACGAGGTAGCCGGCAAACAGCCCGATGAAGGAGAGCACCACCGACCATCCGATCCAGTACCCGAAGGTGGCAATCGGACCGACGAGCGTCGTGTACTTCCGCCAGCCCTCGTTGGCGTAGATCGAGACGCCGCCCGACTTGTGCGGGAACATCGCGGCGAGCTCGGAGTAGAGGACGGTGACGGGGAGGATGATGACCGCCGTGAGTCCCCAGATGAGCCCGGCACCCCAACCACCCAGATCGAGCACTGAAAAACCGAGCGACCCGAGCATGAACCCTGGGTTCGCGAGGCAGATCACGAACCCGTCGTACCAGCGGAGCTTCTTGAGGAGCTGACGTTCCTCGACCTGTGCTACTGCCATGTGCACGACCTCCCAGGGCGCTCGGCGGGAACCTTCCGGCGGACGTATAACACCCTCTCCCGTTGGATTCAATGGGGTTGGCGAGCGGGCAACTCCTTTGAGGCGGGCGTCCTACAATCGGCTCATGGGCTCGCCGCCCCCGATCACGATTCGATGCGAGTGCGGCGAGGAGCGCTCCGTGCCGTTCGGCGACACGTGGACCTGTGAGCGATGCGGGCGCGTGTGGGACACGCAACAGATTCCGGCCGCCGAGTACCTGGCGCGGGTACGTCGCATGCGCCTCTTCCGCCTCGAACCCCTCGCGCTCCTCGCGCTAGGGGTCGCCGTGTTCGTCCCGCTCGTTGCCTTCGTCGATTACGGCCTGATCTTCCTCGCCGGGACGCTCGCGTTCGCGTTCATCCTCTTCTACATGCCGTTCTGGCGGCGACGCGTCCGGCGGGCGGTGGCCGACGCTCCGTCCTGGGAGCTGAAGCCGGAGTGACGACTGCGGTTCGCGGTCCGAGCACCGCGGTGCGCGACGCTGCGAGCGCCTCGCGCCCGCGGCCCGTGCTCCTCGCCACGCTCGACGCCCCCGTCCTCCCGGAAGCCTCGAGCACGGCAGTCGACGCCGCCGTCGAATCCGGTCAGCCGCTGCTCGTGGTGAACGCGGTCGAGACGGCGCTGACGAGATCGACGCTGACGTTCGGGCACCACTACATCGCGCCGCCGGACGTCGAGGAATCGCTGAGTGCGCCGGCTCAGCTGGCACAGAGCCTCGGCGTGCAGGTGGAGCGCATCCGGCTGCGTTCCCCTCGGCCCGTCGAAGCGCTCATCGAGCTCGCCGGCGAGCGGGAGGTCGGCCTGCTCGTCCTCGGCGCGGACCCGGCCGCGATGCGGAAAGGCCGGTATCGCAGGAGCGTGCGCAAGGTGTGCGAGCGCTTGTCGTGCCTCGTGTGGATCCCCTGAGGGTGCTAGGCTCTCGCGCCAGATCTCGTGCCAGATGACGAAACTGCGTTGCAGCTGAGGCAATAGTGGACGTCCCGCAACGGGCTCGCTACATCGTCGTGGGCGCCGGCATCCACGGGCTCTCGACCGCGTACCACCTGGCGAAGGAGCTCCGGACGCGTCGTCTCGGCTCGGGGGAGGACGTCGTCGTCCTCGACAAGGCGCACGCGGGGGCGGGTGCATCCGGCATCGCGTGCGGCGTCGTCCGCAACAACTACTTCCAGCCGGCGATGAGCGAGCTCATGCAGGCGTGCGTCGAGGTGTGGGAGTCGGATCCGGCTGCCTACGCGTACAACCCGGTCGGCTACGTCGCGCTGGGAGCGGCTCGCCAGGAGCCCGATCTGACGGCGACCTACGAGCGCCAGGAGCGGATCGGGTACGAGTCCGAGCTCATCGTCGGCGAGGCCGCCGTAGCCGCGCACATGAAGGAGCTCTTCCCCGACTGGCGGGCGCGGGGCGTGACGGCGTGCCTTCACGAGCGGCAGGGTGGCTTCGCCTTCAACCGCGAGTCCGTGGCGGGGCTGCTGCGGAAGGCGGAGGCGGAAGGCGTGCGCGTCCTCTGGCCGGTCGAGGTGATCGCGTTCGAGCCGGGGCCGGACGGCGGGGTAGCCGCGGTCGTGACGAGCGACGGTCGCATCGAGGTGGGCGAGCAGGTCGTGGTCGCACCCGGCCCGTGGGCGAAGCACGTGTGGGCGATGCTCGAGCTGCCGTCGCGGATCGACGTGCGGCTCCCCTCCGGCGAGGTCGTCCGAGACCGCCCGATGTGGAGGTACTGGAACCTGCAGGAGGGCGAGATCACGCTCGACCCGCTCCTCCATGCGACGGCCGACGGAGCGATGCCGCCGGTGATCCACCTCGACACGGACGCGCCGCTCCACGACGACGACGGGCAGCTCGTGACGGACGAGCTGTGGGGGATCTACTTCAAGCGCGACCGGCACGGCATCCAGGGCGGCGCCTCGCCGCTCGTCGTCGACGGCGACGTCGAGCTCGATCCGTACCCGCAGACAACGGACGTCGACCCGTCGTTCCCGGACTTCTGGTGCGCGGCGCTCTCGCACGCGCTCGCGCGCTTCGCGGGCTGCCGCAGCCTCTACAAGGACGCCCGCTCGGGCGGCGTCGGCGCCTTCACGGTCGACAACTTCCCCGTCTTCGACC
>JBKPTS010000078.1:0-11379 GCA_046735575.1 Actinomycetota bacterium | reverse complement strand
ACGCGAGGCAGTACTGCCCGTACAGGTGCTCGCCCTCGGTGACGAGCGCGGTCTGCTTCCCCTGTGCCGGCGCCGGCGCCGCCGCGACACCCGCTGCGGCGAGCCCGACCACCGCGAGGAGGAGAAACCTGCTCATGCCTGCCTGCACAGGACGCCCGCGGTGGACCCGACGCCCTGCAGCAGGATCCCCATGAGGAAGAGGACGTTGGCGACGAGCGCGGCCGCGGCGAGGAAGTGGAGCCTCCCGTTCGGCGGCGGGCAGTCGTCGTCGCTCGGGCTCGTGCGCACGAACACGGCAGCCGCCGCGGCCTCGGCGGCCAGCGCGACGACGAGTGCCGCCGCCATGAGCCCGAGCTGCGAGGCGTCGTGCGAGAAGTCGACCGCAGCCTCGTTGCACCGCGCCTGGGTGACCCAGAAGCCCGAGACGAGCTGCGCCGCCCACGCGAGCGCCGCGCCCGAGAAGCCGAACCACTGCAGGAGCTCCAGGCGCCTCATGAGCCGGCTCCTGTCGGCTCATGAGCGTGGAGGGGTGTGGGGCGCCGGGCGGTTCCCCGCGCTCTCGAGAGGAAGGGGGATGCGTGGGGGAAACATGGTTTCCCCCACGGCGCGAGCCGAAGGCGAGCGTGGGTCATACGCGCGCCGAGAGGATCGTCGCGGTGACGACGAGCGTGAGGGCGATGACCGCGTACCAGTAGAGGGCGATCGCGTCGAGCGCGTTCAGGCGGTACGTCGTCGAGCCGCGAGAGAGCTTGAGCAGGAGCCAGGCGGAGAGGAGGAGCCCGACCACGACGTGCGCGTGGTCGGCGCCGAGGAGGACGTAGTAGATGGAGCCGTAGGCGTTCGTCTGCGGGGTGAAGGTCTGGAGGTGGTCGCGGAAGTCGTGGATCGCGTACGCGAGGTAGCCCGCCTGCACGAGGAGGGCGACGAGGATCAGCGACCATGCGCCGGCGACCCTGGCCGCGCGCGCCGCCCTCGTCGCGAGCCGTAGCGGGAGCGCGCTCGCGGCGAGTACGAGTGCGAGGACGATCGGCGTGGCGAGCGAGGGCGCGGGGATCCCCGGGGGCGGCCAGCTCTGCGCCTCGAAGCGGAAGTAGAAGTACGTCCCGATGAGGCAGCCGAAGAGCGTGCTCTCGCTCGCGATCAGCATCAGCATCCCCCACCACGCCACCGGGCGGCCCCGGCGCAGCGCGACGGCGTCGGCGACGGCGCGGGAACCGGCGGCGGTGGTGCGGGGCTCGATTCCCTCGACGCGAGTGTCGGCGTAGTCGGTCACGGCTCCTGCGGCTCCTTGGAGTGCCAGGCGAGCAGCGTCACCGCGCAGAGCCCGAGGAAGACGCACGCGACGAGGTACTGCGAGACCAGCAGCGAGACGAAAACGAGGGCGAGGGAGAGCGCGAGGGCGAGCGGCCAGGGCGACTCGCTCGGCATACGCACGATCTCGGAGAGCCAGGCGTCGGCCGGCGTGGTGACCGACTGCTCGTGGCCGCGCTCGAGGACGAGCGTCCCGGCCTCGAGGTTGCGGCGGTCGCCGGCGCGGTCGTCCGGGTCCCAGTTCGGGTAGGCGCTCCGCACCGTGGGGATGACCGCGAAGTTGTAGGCGGGCGGCGGCGAGGGGACGGTCCACTCGAGCGTCGGCGCCCGCCACGGGTCCGGGCCGGCCGGCTCGCCGCGGAGGTAGCTCCAGACGAGGTTGCCGAAGAGGAGCAGGATCCCGGCGGCCGTGATGTAGCCGCCGATCGACTCGGCCAGGTTGTACGCCGTCCAGCCGAGCCCGGGCTGATACGTGTACATGCGCCGCGTCATCCCGAGCAGGCCGACGATGTGCATCGGGAAGAAGAGGAGGTTCGTGCCGAGGAAGATGATCCAGAAGCTGATCTGGCCGACCCGCTCGACGTACATCCGGCCGGTGAGCTTCGGGAACCAGTAGTACATCCCGGCGAAGATCGGGAACACCGCCGCGCCGAAGATGATGTAGTGGAAGTGGGCGACGACGAAGTAGGTGTCCGTCACCTGCTGGTCGAACGGGATCGCCACGAACATGATCCCCGTGAGCCCGCCGGCGACGAAGAAGAGGATGAACCCGGCGATGAAGAGGAGCGGCGTCCTGTAGCGCGCCGACCCGGTCAGGATCGTCATGCACCAGGAGAAGACCTGGATCGTCGAGGGGATGACGACGATGGCGCTTGCCGCCGCGAAGAAGACGAGAGCGATCGTCGGCAGCCCGGTCGCGAACATGTGGTGCGCCCAGACGCCGAAGCCGATGAAGACGACGAGCAGCTCGGCCATCGCGACGAGCGGGAACGCGACCAGCCGTCGCTGCGTGAAGGCGGGGATGATCGCGGTCGCGATCCCGAAGGCGGGGACGATGAGGATGTAGACCTCCGGGTGGCCGAAGATCCAGAACAGGTGCTGCCAGAGGAGCGCCGACCCGCCCTGCGCGACGTCGAAGAAGTGCGTGCCGAGGCGACGGTCGAGGAAGAGGAAGAGCGTGTCCACCGAGAGCGGCGGCATCGCGAAGAGCAGCCCGAACGAGGCGGCGAGGATCGCGTAGCAGAAGAGCGGCATGCGGTTGAAGGACATGCCGGGCGCGCGGAGCTTGAGGATGGTCACGAGGAAGTTCGCCGCCGCGAGCGAGGACGAGATGCTGTTGAAGCCGACCCCGAGGCAGTAGAAGTCGACGTTCAGGCCCGGGTCGAACGTGCGGTCGGAGAGCGGGACGTAGTTGAACCAGCCGGCGTTCGGCGCGGCTCCGGCGGCGAGGCTCGAGTAGAGGAAGATCCCGGAGGCGAGGAAGATCCAGTAGGAGAGGGCGTTCATGCGCGGGAACGCCATGTCCCGGGCGCCGATCATGAGCGGGACGAGGTAGTTCCCGAACGCGCCCGTCGTCATCGGGATGATGAAGAAGAAGATCATCGTGATCCCGTGCATCGTGAAAAGCTGGTCGTAGGTGTTCGGGGACACGAGGTCGTTCTCGGGCGAGTTGAGCTGCGTGCGCATGAGCAGCGCCTCGATCCCGCCGGCGCCGAAGAAGGCGAGCGTCGTCCAGAAGTAGAGGAGGCCGACGCGTTTGTGGTCGGTCGTCGTCAGCCAGCCGAGGGCTCCCGGCCGCTCGGCCCAGATCCGCTCCAGCCGCTCGACCCGCTCGAGCGCGGGCCGCTCCAGGGTGGCGCTCACTTCCTCGACTCCAGGTAGGCGACGAGCGCGCGGAGCTGAGCGGGCGCGAGCGGGACGTCGGGCATCTGGTTGCCCGGCTTCCAGTGCTGGCTGTCGGTGATCCAGGAGGCGAGGCCGCGCGGCGTGTTCTCGAGCCGCAGCGCGCCGAGCGTGGCGCGGGAGGCAAGGTGCGTGAGGTCGGGCCCGACGCTGCCCGAAGCGCTCGTGCCACGAAGCTCGTGGCAGCTCGCGCATGGCCCGGAGAGGAAGACCTGCTCGCCGCGCTGCGCGAGCGCGGTCGTGGCCGGGGCCGCCGGCTTGGCCTCGTGCGCGAGCCAGGCTCTGAAGCGGCCCTCGGGCTCCACGACGACCGCGAAGCTCATGTGCGCGTGCTGGAGGCCGCAGAACTCGGCGCACTCGCCGCGGTAGGTGCCAACACGGTCGGCGTCGAGCTCGATCGCGTTGACGTGCCCCGGGATCGTGTCGATCTTCCGGTTCAGGCTCGGCACCCAGAAGCTGTGGATGACGTCCGCGGTCGTGGCGCGGACGAGGACCGGAGTCCGGACGGGGATGTGGAGCTCGTTCGCGGTCACCGCCCTCGTGCCCGGGTAGCGCACCTCCCACCACCACTGGTGCCCGACGACGTCGACCGTGAGCTTCGTCTTCGAGGCCGCGGGTGCCTGCGTCGTCCGGATGACGAAGACGTCCGCGATCAGGAAGAGCGCGGAGAGAAGCACGATCGGGACGGCGACCCCGAGGCCGAGGACGACGATCGTGCTCGCACGCTCGCCGGGCTTCCGGCCCTCCCTGTCGCTCCCCAGGCCCCGGCTCGAGCGGCGGATCCAGGCGAGGAGCAGGAGCCCGGCGACGAGCGCGAGCCCGACGACCGCGCCGCCGAGCATCCACCACCAGAGGTCGGCGATGACCCGCGCCTGGTGGCTCTCGGGCTCGAGCGAGCTGTGCAGGTCGCCGAAGCCGCCGAGGAGCGCGAGGAGCAGGAGCGCTCCTGCCGATGCGCGCACCGCCTTCAACCGACCCGGCACCCGCTGTCGCGCGCGCTCACCTCGGGCTTTCGTACCCGGGGCGCGAGCGGTGGAAACTCTTGTCAGGGGTCGGAGGCGCTGGCGAGGGACGTGAGGGGGTCAGACCCCGGACGTGTCCCTTTGGGCCAGGACGCGAAGCGACGAGAGTGTCCGCGCCGGCCACTTTCGCGGAGACTCGAACGGTTCTAGCGTCGCGGTGGATGCCGCGGGCTCCTCGGTTGCTACTGGCAGGCGGTCACTACCACGTGATCGCCCGCGGCGTAGCCGGGGCTCCGATCGTGATCGACGACGAAGACCGGCGAGCGTTCCTGAGGCTGCTGCGACTGACGGCGGAGCGCCATCGCTGGCACGTGCATGCCTTCTGCCTGATGACGACTCACGTTCACGTCGTCGTCGAGACGCCGCACCCGGACCTCTCCCGCGGCATGCAGCGGCTCCTGTCCGTGCACGCCCAGGAGTTCAATCGGAAATGGCGGCGGTTCGGCCACCTCTTCGCCGACCGCTACTTCGCCCGCGTGATCGACGACGACGACTACCTCGAGGAGCTCTGTCGGTACGTGCTCGACAACCCGGTTACAGCGGGAGCGGTCGGTTCGGCTGTCGATTGGCCGTGGAGCGGCGGCACCGTCTTCGAAGACATGGCCGGGGTCTGACCCCCCGCGCCCGTCCCTCGCTCCCGCCGGCCCCGGCGCGCTTCGCGTTTGCCCGCCGCCCGCGTCGGGAAAGCCGTGACTCGGTGACCCGTCTCGGCTACACGCTCTCCTCCGAAGAGCACCCGCCGCACGAGCTGGCGCGCTTCGCGGCGCGCGCGGAGGAGGTCGGATTCGAGTTCGCGCTCGTCTCGGACCACTACCACCCCTGGATCGACGAGCAGGGGCAGAGCCCATTCGTCTGGGGCGTCCTGGGGGCGATCTCGCAGACGACGGAGCGGCTCGTCGTCGGCACCGGTGTGACGTGCCCGACCGTCCGCATGCACCCCGCGCTCGTGGCCCAGGCGGCCGCGACCGCCGCGGCGCTCATGCCCGACCGCTTCTTCCTCGGCGTCGGCACGGGCGAGAACCTGAACGAGCACGTCCTCGGCGACCGCTGGCCGAGCGCCGACGAGCGCCTGGACATGCTCGAGGAGGCGATCGAGCTCATCCGCGAGCTGTGGCAGGGGGAGCTCGTGAGCTGGAAGGGCCGCCACTTCACGGTCGACCGAGCGCGCGTCTACACGCTTCCGGACGAGCCGCCTCCGATCGCGGTCGCCGCCGCGGCTCCCAAGGCTGCGCGGCTCGCCGGCCGGCTCGGCGACGCCCTCGTCTCGGTGGCGCCGGACGAGGAGGTCGTGCAGGAGTTCGAGAGCGCGGGCGGCAACGGCAAGCCGCGCTACGGCCAGCTCCACGTCTGCTGGGCCGAGAGCGAGGAGAAGGCACGGGAGACTGCGCACAGGATCTGGCCGAACTCGGCCTTGAGAGGCGACCTCGGCCAGGAGCTCCCGCTTCCGCAGCACTTCGAGCAGGCGTCGTCGATGGTGAGCGAGGAGGACGTCGCCGAGACCGTCGTCTGCGGGCCCGACCCCGAGCGCCACCGGAAGGCGATCGAGGAGTACGTGGACGCCGGCTTCGACCACGTGTACGTCCACCAGATCGGGCCGGACCAGGAGGGCTTCGTCCGCTTCTACGAGCGCGAGATCCTGCCGGCGCTCGTCCGCTCGTGAACGGCCCGGCCGAGAAGGGTGGGGCCAAGGTCGTCGCGATCACGGGCGGCTCGGCAGGGGTCGGCCGTGCGGTGGCGCGAGCGTTCGCGAGGGAAGGCGCCGCGGTCGGCGTGATCGCGCGCGGGCGCGAGCGGCTCGAAGCGACGCGAGCGGAGCTCGTCGCCCTCGGCCGTCGTGCGGCCGCCGTGGAGGCTGACGTCGCGGACGCGGACCAGGTGGAGCGCGCGGCCGCGGAGATCGAGGAGCAGCTCGGCCCGATCGACGTCTGGGTGAACAACGCGATGACGACCGTCTTTGCCCCCTTCAACGACACGACCCCGGACGAGTTCCGGCGCGCCACCGAGGTGACGTATCTCGGCTCCGTCTGGGGCACGATGGCGGCGCTCCGCCGGATGCGCCCGCGCGACGCGGGGACGATCGTGCAGGTCGGCTCGGCGCTCGCCTACCGTGGGATCCCGCTCCAGGGCGCGTACTGCGGGTCGAAGCACGCGCTGCAGGGCTTCCTCGAGTCCCTGCGCACGGAGCTCGAGCACGAGGGCTCGCGGGTGCGCGTGACGATGGTGCAGCTGCCCGCGCTGAACACGCCGCAGTTCACCTGGAGTCGCGCGAAGCTGCCGCGGCAGCCGCAGCCGGTGCCGCCGATCTACGAGCCCGAGGTCGCCGCCGAGGCGATCGTCTGGGCGGCGTCGCACCCCCGCCGCGAGCTGATGGTCGGCTGGGCGACCGTGCGGGCGATCCTGGGAAACGCCGTTGCCCCGGGCCTCGCCGACCGCTATCTCGCGAAGACCGGGTACGACGCGCAGCAGGCGGACCGGCCGCTCGACCCGGACCGCGCGGACAACCTCTTCGAGCCGGCGCCGGGGAACCAGGAGGCGCACGGGCCGTACGGCGACCGGTCGCGCAAGCGCAGCATCCAGCTCGAGCTGAGCAAGCACCGCGTCTCGCTGCTCGCCGGGATGTCCGCGCTCGCGGCGGCAGCCATCTCCAGAGCAGGCGACCGACAGGAGGTACGACGGTGAGCAAGCTCGTCGCGGATTTCATCCTCGAGCGGCTTCGGGAGTGGGGCGTCCACCGGATCTACGGCTATCCCGGGGACGGGATCAACGCGCTGCTCGGCGCGCTCGACCGCGCCGAAGGCGACCCCGAGATAATCCAGGTGCGCCACGAGGAGATGGCCGCGTTCATGGCCTGCGGCCATGCGAAGTTCACCGGCGAGGTGGGCGTCTGCCTCGCGACGTCCGGGCCCGGCGCGATCCACCTCCTGAACGGGCTCTACGACGCGAAGCTCGACCACGCGCCCGTCGTCGCCATCGTCGGGCAGCAGGCGCGCAGCGCCCTCGGCGGCGACTACCAGCAGGAGGTCGACCTCGTCAGCCTCTTCAAGGACGTGGCGCACGAGTACGTGCAGATGGCGACGGAGCCCTCGCAGATCCGCCACCTGATCGACCGGGCGGTGCGGATCGCGCTCGCCGAGCGCTCGGTGACCTGCGTGATCGTCCCCAACGACCTCGCGGGCATGGAGGCCGTCGAGACGCCGCCGCACGAGCACGGCACCGTCCACTCGAGCATCGGCTACACGCCGCCGCGGGTCGTCCCGCCGCTGGCGGAGCTCGAGCGCGCCGCGGAGATCCTGAACGAGGGCGAGAAGATCGCGATCCTCGTCGGGCAGGGCGCAGCGAAGGCGGGCGAGGACGTCCTCGAGGTCGCCGACCTGCTCGGAGCGGGCGTGGCGAAGGCGCTTCTCGGCCGCGCCGTCGTCCCGGACGACGTCCCCTACGTCACGGGCTCGATCGGGCTCCTCGGCACGCGCCCGAGCTTCGAGCTGATGTCGGGCTGCGACACGCTGCTCATGGTCGGCTCGAGCTTCCCCTACTCAGAGTTCCTCCCCGAGGAGGGACAGGCGCGCGGGATCCAGATCGACATCGACGCGCGCCGCATCGGGATCCGCTATCCGATGGACGTCCAGCTCGTGGGCGACGCCGGCGAGACGCTGCGAAGCCTCAAGCCCCTGCTCAGGCGGAAGGAAGACCGCTCCTGGCAGGAGTCGATCATCTCGTCCGTCGACGACTGGTGGGAGCTGATCGAGCGCCGTGCGCACGACGACGCCGACCCGATCAACCCCCAGCTCGTCTTCTGGGAGCTCTCGCCGAGGTTGCCCGAAGGCTGCATCCTCACCTCCGACTCGGGCTCGGCGGCCAACTGGTTCGCGCGCGACCTTCGGCTCCGGCGCGGGATGCTGGCCTCGCTCTCGGGGACGCTCGCGACGATGGGGCCCGGCGTCCCGTACGCGATCGCGGCCAAGTTCGCGCACCCGACGCGGCCGGTGATCGCGCTCGTCGGCGACGGCGCGATGCAGATGAACGGCCTGAACGAGCTGATCACGATCGCGAAGTACTGGCGCCGTTGGAGCGACCCGCGGCTCGTCGTGCTCGTCTTGAACAACCGCGACCTGAACCAGGTGACGTGGGAGCAGCGGGCGCTGCAGGGAGACCCGAAGTACCCGGCGACGCAGGAGATCCCGGACTTCCCGTACGCGCGCTACGCGGAGCTCGTCGGCCTGCACGGCGTGCGGGTGGACGACCCCGCGCACCTCGGGGACGCCTGGGACGAGGTCCTGCGCGCCGACCGGCCTGCCGTGCTCGAAGCCGTCGTCGACCCGGAGATCCCCCCACTGCCGCCGCACATCACCGTCGAGCAGGCGAAGCACTTCCTCGAGGCGGTCGCGAGCGGCGACCCGAACCGCACGCGCCTCGTCCGCCACTCGCTGCGGCAGATGCTCGACGCCTTCCTGCCCGGACGGTGAACGTCGCGGCAGCCACCGCCCTCGATCTCGCGGTGGAGCAGGTCTCGGCCTCCGCGTACACGATCCCGACCGACAAGCCGGAGTCGGACGGGACGCTCGCCTGGGACTCGACCACGGTCGTCGTGGTCGAGGCGTCGGCTGCGGGCGTCGTCGGCTGCGGCTGGACCTACGCGCCGGCCGCCGCCCGCGACCTCGTCGACGACCTGCTCGCCCCGGTCGTGCGGGGGCAGGAGGCCCTCGACGTCGGCGCGGCCTACGCGGCGATGCAGGCGGCCCTGCGCAACGCCGGCTACCCGGGTCTCGGAGCGATGGCCGTGTCCGCGCTCGACGTCGCGCTCTGGGACCTGAAGGCGAGGCTGCTCGACCTGTCGCTCGCCTCCCTCCTCGGCCGGGTCCGCGAGAGCGTCCCGGTCTACGGGAGCGGAGGCTTCTGCTCGTACACCGATCGCGAGCTCGAAGAGCAGCTCTGCGGCTGGGTGGCCGAGGGGATCCCGCGGGTGAAGATGAAGATCGGACGGGAGCCCGAGCGGGATCCGGAGCGGGTCCGCGCGGCGCGCCGGGCGATCGGAGACGAGACGGAGCTGTACGTGGACGCGAACGGCGCCTTCTCCCCGAAGCAGGCGCTGCGCTTCCTCCGGGAGGTCGAGGACAGCGGCGTGACCTGGTTCGAGGAGCCCGTCAGCTCGCGCGACCTCGCCGGCCTGCGCCTCGTGCGCGAGGCGGCGCCGGGAGTCGACGTCGCGGCCGGGGAGTACGCCTACACCCTCGCCGACTTCCGGGAGCTCGTCGGCGCCGTCGACTGCCTGCAGGCCGACGTCACCCGCTGCGGCGGCATCAGCGGCCTGCTGGCCGCGGCCGCGCTCGCCGAGGCCCACGAGCTCGACCTCTCGGGCCACACGGCGCCGACGATCCACGGCCACGTGCTCTGCGCGGTCCAGAAGCTTCGCCATCTCGAGTGGTTCTACGACCACGTCCGGATCGAGCGCCTGCTCTTCGACGGCTTCCTGGAGCCGCAGGACGGCGTCGTCACGCCCGCTACCGGGCGGCCCGGCCTGGGGGTGGAGCTCAGGCGCGAGGACGCCGCCGAGCTCGCGGTCTGATGGCCACGGTGACCGCCCGCCGCACGAAGGGACGATCGGCCGCCGAGCTCGACCGGCGGGCGCTCGAGGGGGCCCTGGGCGCGGCGATCGACGGCGAGGTCCGCTTCAGCGCCGGCGACAGGGCGCTCTACTCCGCGACGGGAGCGAACTACCGGCACGTGCCGATCGGGGTCGTGCTCCCGAGGACGGTGGACGACATCGAGGCGGCGTTGGCCGTTTGCCGCGAGCACGGGGCGCCGGTCGTCCCGCGCGGCGGCGGGACGAGCCTCGCGGGCGCGGCCACGAACGTCGCCGTCGTCCTCGACTGCTCGAAGTACCTCGACCGGATCCTCGAGATCGACCGCGAGCGGAAGCTCGCGCGCGTGCAGCCCGGGGTCGTGCTCGACCGCCTGCGCGAGGAGGCCGAGAAGGTGGGACTGACCTTCGGGCCCGACCCGTCCACGCACGAGTACTGCACCTTCGGCGGCATGGTCGGGGCGAACTCCTGCGGCGTGCACTCGGTGCTCACGCAGTTCCAGGGCGAAGGCCCCCGCACCTCGGACAACGTCCACGAGCTCGAGGTGCTGACGTACGGAGGGCGGCGGCTCCGTCTCGGCCGGGAAGGAGCAGGCCTGCCGGACGAGCTGGCGCAGCCGCTGCGCGAGCTCGCCGAGCGCTACGGCGACCTCGTCCGCGAGCGCTATCCACGCATCCCGCGGCGCGTCTCGGGCTACAACCTCGACGACCTCCTTCCCGAGAACGACTTCCACGTCGCGCGCGCGGTCGCAGGAACCGAGGGGACGTGCGTGACGCTGCTCGAGGCGACCGTGCACCTCGTGTCGAGCCCGCCCGAGCGCTCGCTCCTGATCGCCGGCTACGGGGACGCGGCGGTCGCCGCCGACCACGTGCCGGAGGTCCTCGAGCACCGGCCGATCGGGCTCGAGGGGATCGACGAGACGCTGATCGAGGACATGACGCTCGTCGGCAAGCACAAGTCGGAGCTCTCGCTCCTCCCGGACGGGCGCGGCTGGCTGCTCATCGAGACCGGCGGGCAGACGAAGGAGGAGGCGGACGACGCCGCGCGCAAGATCATGCGGACGCTCGAGAAGTCGGGCGGCGGGCTCGAGGGCCTCAAGCTGTACGACGATCCGGAGAGCGAGAAGCACGTCTGGGAGGTGCGCGAGGCCGGGCTCGGCGCGACCGCCTTCATCCCCGGCAAGGCCGACACGTACGAGGGATGGGAGGACTCGGCCGTTCCTCCGGAGCGGCTCGGCGAGTACCTGCGCGAGCTCCGCAAGCTGACCTCCGAGTACGAGTACGAGAGCGCGCTCTACGGCCACTACGGTCAGGGCTGCGTGCATGCGCGCTGGAACTTCGACCTCGTCACGGCCGAGGGGATCGCGAAGTGGCGTCGCTTCCTGGACGAGGCCGCCGACCTCGTGCTCTCGCTCGGCGGCTCGTTCTCGGGCGAGCACGGCGACGGCGTGTCCCGGGCGGAGCTCCTGCCCAAGATGTTCGGCGAGGAGCTCGTCCAGGGCTTCCGCGAGTTCAAGTCGCTCTGGGATCCCGACTGGCTGATGAACCCGGGGAAGGTCGTCGACC
>JBKPTS010000077.1:0-22055 GCA_046735575.1 Actinomycetota bacterium | reverse complement strand
GCTCATCGGGGCACTGCTCGTGCCGGTGCCGGCGGCCCTCACGGTCGACCGCTACAACGCAATCCGCCTCGCCGCGTTTCCGGTGTTCGTCCTCGTCCTCATGCTCCCGGCGCTCGCCGAGCTGCGGCGGGGGGTGCGGCGCAGCCGGACGGCCCGAGCTCTCGCCGCCGTGCTCGTGGCGGCGGTCGGTTTCCAGTTCGTCCAGTTCCTCGACGCCTACCGGACGAACGGCCCGGGCCGGCTCGTGCTCTTCGACGCCGGGGTCGTACCGCTGCTCGCGGGCCCGTTCGCCGAGGGGAAGACCGTCTACATCGACCACGACGACCGGGACGCGCAGACGGAGGCGCTCTGGCACGCGGTCGCGGACGGACTGCCGAGAAACCGCGTCTCCATCCTCCCCGACGGCGGCATTCCCCCTCGCGGGGCGATCGTCTTCGGGAGGTTCCAGCCCTGCGACTACGTCTGCGTCAAGACCGCGACCTGGGACGCCTACTGGGTCGCGCGGGCCGAGGGCCCGAAGCCCTCGTAGCTACGTCCGCGCGAGCGGCTTCCCCGTCGGGAGCCAGTCGACGCGCCCGATCCAGCGGTCGCGGTTCTCCGCATACCAGCGGATCGTCTGCGCGACGCCCTCCTCCCAGGAGACCTTCGGCTCCCAGCCCGTCTCCCGCGTCAGCTTCTCGTGGCCGACCCGGAGCGCGAGGACGTCGCTCGCTCCCGGGCGCATGCGCGCCTCCGTCGTCGTGATCGAGCGGCCCGCGGGCCAGAAGCCGTTCTCCTCCCCGATCTTGAGGATGAGCTCCGCCCAGTCGCGCATCGAGATGTTCTCGCCCTGTCCGTACACGTACACGTCTCCGGGCAGCCCCTGGGCAGCGACCGTGAGGTGGCCGCGGACGCCGTCCGTACAGAAGCAGAAGTCCCGCAGCGGCTCGAGGTTCCCGAGCTCGACGTTCTCGCGCGCGAGCGCCTGGGTGATGATCGTCCCGGTCACGTAGCGCGGGTTTTGGCGCGGGCCGTAGTTGTTGAACATGCGCGTGACGATGCCCGGGACGCCGTAGGCGTCGTAGTAGTTCATCGTGAGGAAGTCCGCGGCGACCTTCGAGGTCGCGTAGATCGACTTCGGGTTGATCGGCGAGCGCTCGTGCAGGATCAGCCCGCCCGCGTCGTCGAAGTCGTGCTGGTGCGAGACGTCCTCGTGCACGTTCCCGTACTCCTCGGAGGTGCCCGCCGTGTCGAACTTCTCGACGTCGAGCTCCCAGTCGACGATCGCCTGCAGGAGGTTCAGGGTCCCCAGGACGTTCGCGGCGACCGTCTCGTACGGCCGGTGCCAGGACTCGCCGACATGGGCCTGGGCGCCGAGGTGGAAGACGTACGGCCGGTCGGGAGCCTCCCGCAGCTCCCGCACGAGGTGGTCGACCGAGGTCCGGTCGGTGAGGTCGGCGAAGTGCACCTTGAGGCGGTCGCGCAGGTGCCCGATGTTGTTGAGCGCGCCGCTCGAGTTGGCCCTGACGAACGCGTGCACGACCGCGCCGAGCTCGACGAGCGCCTCGGTCAGGTGGGAGCCCATGAAGCCGTCCGCGCCCGTGACGAGCACGGTGCGGCCGTCGTAGACGCCGCCGAGCTCGCGGCGGAGCCCGTCGAGCGCGTTGTCCGTCCAGAGGGTGTCGTTCGCCATTCGTGCGTACGCTTCCGCGTCGGTGAGCAAGCGTACACAGGCCTCCGGCTCGGGCTCGCTGCGCGCCGGGGCGTACACGGCCTCCTCGATGATGCTGGTCTCGGCCGTGGCGGCCGCGGTGGGAATCCTGATCGCGCGCAAGTTCGGCCGCAGCCTCGAGACCGACGGGCTCCTCGCCGCGTACGGCGTGTTCGTCGTGATCGCGATCGCCGCGCAGGCGATCAGGGTCGCGATCCTGCCCGAGCTCTCCCGCGCGAGAGACGGAGACCGGCTCGCCGGTGAGATCGCGGGCTACGCGCTCGCGCTCGCGGTCTTCGCCGTCCCGCTCCTGCTGCTCTCCGTCTTCGCCTCCAGCCCCCTCGCCGACCTGCTCACCGGCAACCAGGGTGGCGTTGCGCGGAGCACCGCGGCCGACGCTCTACGCTGGATGGTGCCCGCAGCGATCGCGTACCTCTTCGCAGGCCTCATGGCGAGTGCGCTGGCGGCGCTCGACGACTACGGGACTGCCGCGGTCGGCTATGCGGCCGGGAGCGTCCTCGGTTTCACGCTCATCCTTCTGCGAGCGGGGCCGGACGGGATCATCGCCGTCGCCTGGGGGATGATGCTGAACGGGACGATCGCCTTCCTCGTGCCCGCCGTCGCGCTCGCCGCTCGTGCGCTGCACACGCGGATGCCCGGCGCGGCGATGCGCCCGAGCGGGCCTCCGTTGCTCCGGCGGCTCGGCTCCTTCGTCGTCAGCGCCGCGCTCCCGCTCGCCCAGCAGCTCCTGTACGTCGTCTGCCTGCCGTTCGCGGCGCGCGTGGGAACCGGAGCGCCGACGAGCTTCGTCTACGCGTACCTCGCCGCGGCGTCGCTCGTCGCCGTCGCCGCCGCGTCGCTCGGCCTCGTCACCTCGGTGCCCCTTACCCGCCGGGGCCTCGGCCCCAGGGCGGTCGCCGACCACATCGTCGCCGCCTCCTGGATCGCGCTGACGATCATCGGCGCCGCCGCGGGCGTGTTCGCGCTCGCGGGAGGCAAGGTGGTGGGCGCGGTGCTCGGCCATTCGTACGCGGGCGACGTCGGGGCGGAGGTCGGCCGGCTCGTCGTCGTCCTGAGCCCGTGGACGATCGCCGCGGTCGGGGTGGCGGTCTCGTTCCCGCTCTGCTTCGTCGTCCGCCGGACGCGAGCCCTCCCCTGGGTCGCGCTCGGCGCGCTCGCGCTCCAGGTCCCGCTCGCGTGGGCGGGGGAGCGCCTGCTGCAGCTCGACGGCCTCGCCATCTCGCTCGCGATCACGACGTTCGCCATCCTCGCCGTGCTGCTCGCGGAGCTGCAGGTCCTCGCGGCCGCGTTCCGCGGCCTGCTCGTCGCCGGCGCCATCGTCGGCGCGGTGTGCGTCCTCGCGTTCGCCCTGCCAGCGATCGGCCTCGAGCCGATCGAAGCGGCCGCCGTGGGCATCGTCGTCTACGGCGGCGTGCTGGCGTTGCTCAGGCCTCGTGGATTGCAGGCGAGCTGGCGCTACCTGCGGGCGCTCGGGTAGCGGAGGCTCGGGAGACCTCCGACGCGTCAGCTCGGCTTGCGCAGCTTGCGCACGAGCCAGATTCCGGCGCGCGTGGAGAAGACGCGCATCCGCGCGGAGGCGACGACCCGCCGTCCCGGCGGCAGGTACGAGAAGCGCATGCGCCCGTGCGCGGCGAGCGCGTCCGCGTCGCCCGGCGGCTCCTCGTCGCGCACCTTGCGGATGCGCGCCGTCCGGAAGCTGACCGCCTCCTCGAGCTCCCACGCCTCGCTCGCCCGCACGTAGTCGACGATCGCGGCGACGGGCGAGAGGTACGCGTCGTCGAGCAGCATCCGGCCGCCGTCCTTCACGAGCGGCGCCAGGTACCACCAGTCGAGGATCGGGTACGGGAAGCCGTGCGCGCCGTCGACGAGGACGAGGTCGAGCGGAGGGCTCTCGAGCGCCGGCAGGACGTCCTGCGAGCGGCCGATGTGGAAGGTCAGCGTCGAGTCGTCGATCCCGCGCGCGGCGCAGGCTGCGCGGATCCTCCGCTCCTCCTCGGGATCCGGCGTGACGGCCTGGTGCATCGCCCCGCGCGCCGCGAAGACGAGGGTGCTCGCCCCGGCCCCCGTCTCGAGCGTCGACATCCCGCTCTGCACGTTCCGCTCGAGCCACTCGAGCGCCCCCCAGGCGAGGCCCCAGAACTCTTCCTGGCCGTGGAGGCCCGGCGGCGTCCGCCTGAGCGAGTCGGTGAGGGAACCGGCCACCGGCGTATCATCGCCCCCTTGTCGGAGAGGCATGCGCTCATCACCGGAGTGGGAGGCCAGGACGGCTCGCTGCTCGCGGAGCTGCTCCTCGACCAGGGGTACGAGGTGACCGGGATCGTGCGCCGCCCGCCGTCGGCCTATGCGGCGAACCTGGCCGGCGTCCTCGAGCGCGTCCGGCTCCTCGACGCGAACCTCCTCGACCGCGAGTCGCTCGTCGACGCCCTCGAGAAGGCCCGGCCGCACGAGGTCTACAACCTCGCAGCGCCGTCGTTCGTCCCGCGCTCCTGGGACGAGCCCGTGCTGACGGCGGAGTTCGCCGCCGTCGGCGTGACGTCGCTGCTGGAGGCGATCCGGGCCGTCGACCCCGGCATCCGCTTCTACCAGGCGTCCTCGAGCGAGATCTTCGGCCGCCCGCTCGAGACGCCGCAGACGGAGCAGACGCCGCTCTCGCCGGTCACGCCCTACGGCGTCGCCAAGGCGTACGGACACTTCATCTCGCACAGCTACCGCGACCGGTACGGCCTCTTCGCGTGCTGCGGGATCCTCTACAACCACGAGTCGCCCCGGCGGCCGCTCGACTTCCTCCCGCGCAAGGTGGCGCGGACGACCGCGGCGATCTCGCTCGGGCTCGAGCGCGAGCTCCGGCTCGGCGACCTCGAGGCCCGACGCGACTGGGGATACGCCCCCGACTACGTCCGCGCGATGTGGCTGATGCTTCAGCAGGAGGAGCCCGGCGACTACATCGTCGCGAGCGGCGAGACGCACTCCGTCCGCGACCTCGTCTCGTGCGCGTTCGAGCGGGTGGGCCTCGACGTCGAGCGGCACGTGGTCTCGGATCCCTCGCTTCGTCGCGGCGTCGCCGAGCTCCACGACCTCGTCGGCGATTCGGGAAAGGCGCGAGCCGTGCTCGGGTGGGAGCCGAGCGTGACCTTCGAGGAGCTCGTCGGCCTACTCGTCGACGCGGAGCTGGCGGCGCTCTCGGGCCGTCAGGAGGCGAGCTCGGCGTAGACGTCGTCGTGGGCGCGGGCCGCCGCCTCCCACGTGAAGCCTGCGGCGCGGGCGATGCCCTTCGCCCTCCACGGGCCCGGATCGGCGAGCACCTCCTCGACCGCTGCGACCATCTCCTCGACGGAGCGCGGATCGAAGAGGCGGGCGGCGTCGCCGCAGACCTCGGGCAGCGAGGCGGCGTTCGAGCATGCCACCGGGCAGCCGCAGGCCATCGCCTCGAGCGGCGGCTGGCCGAAGCCCTCGTACAGGCTCGGGAAGACGACCGCGGCGGCGCGCCGGTACAGGCCGATGAGCTCGTCGCGCGGCACGCGACCGAGCGAGCGGACGCCGTGCGGCACCGCCCCTTCGAAGCCGGTGAGCATCAGCTCGAGCCCCGGGTGCCGCGCGCGGAGAACCGCCAGCGACTCGAACAGCCGCGCGTGGTTCTTGTGCGGCCAGCCGCGCGCGGGGTAGAGGAGGAACTCCTCGCGCGGCTCGTCCGTCGCGAAGAAGCGCTCGTGGTCGATGCCGAAGTAGATGGGACGGACGCGCTCCTCGGGGACTCCGAGGTGTGCGACGATCGCGCGCTTCGCGTGGTTGGAGATCGTGACCACGATCCGGCTACGGCGGACCGTCCACCCGTACACGGCGTGCCGGTAGAGGCGCTCGGCGCGGGAGAAAAACTCCGGCAGCTCCTCGTGCTGGACGTCGAGGACGGTCGTCACGGAGGGGGTGTCGACGGGCGGGATCATCACGCTGAGCGGGAAGTGGAGGACGTCGGTGGCGCGGAAGCGGCGGCGGATGCCCCCTCCGAAGGCCGACGCCTGCGCCATCGCCCGCATCCGGCCGAGGAGTGACCACGAGGCGCGGTACTCGGTGACGATCTCGCCCGGAGGCCCCTCCACGTCGTCCGCGATCGACGGCAGGTAGAGGCCGTACTCGTGCCGGCCGACACGCGCCAGCGCGCGCACGAGCTCGCGGGCGTACGTCTCGCTCCCGCCGGAGACACCCGGAATGAGGGTGAGGAGGCTGATGCCGACGCGCATTCGGCGGCTACGCGCGCACGGAGCGGTAGACGTCCTCGTGCCGCCGCGCCGACTCCTCCCAGGTGAACCCGGCCGCGCGCGCGATCCCGAGCACGCGTAGCTCGTCGGCGAGCGCGAGCGCCTCGCGCACCCCGTTCGCGATCGCCTCCGGGCTCCCGGGATCGAAGTAGACGGCCGCGTCGCCGCACACCTCGGGCAGAGAGGCAGCGTTCGAGCACGCGACCGGACAGCCGCACGCCATCGCCTCGAGCGGGGGCAGCCCGAAGCCCTCGTACAGGCTCGCGAAGACGAGGCAGGCGGCGGTGCGGTACAGCGTCGCGAGCGTGGAGGCGGAGACCTCGCCCAGACGCTCGACGCCGGTCGGCAGCGTTCCGAGGGCCTCGAGGCCGCCGCCGGTCAGGAGGAGGCGCAGCTCGGGCATCTCCGCATGCAGGATCACGAACGCCTCGAGGAGCCCGTTGTGGTTCTTGTGCGGCCAGCCGCGCGCGGGGTAGAGGAGGAAGGGCTCGCGCGCCTCCTCCCCCGGCGCGAAGAGCGCGTGGTCGACGCCGTGCGGGATCACGTGCACCCGGGCGGGATCGAGCCCGAGACGGGCGACGGCCCGCTCGCGGACGAACCCGCTCGGAACGACGACGGCTGCGGCCTGCTTCGCCCCGCCGTCGTAGTCGGAGCGCCGGAAGACGCGGCGCGGCAGGGAGAAGTTCTCCGGCAGGTCGCGGTGCTGGAGGTCGTGCAGAGTCACGACCGTCGGCGCGCTCGTGCGGGGGACCGCGACGGTGAGCGGGTAGTGGAGGACGTCCAGCTCGCCGAGCGAGGCGGCGAGCGCGCGGTCGAGACGCGTCGCCAGCCGCATGGACGCGAGCCGCGCCGGCCCGCGGCGGAGCCCGAGCCGCTCGTGGACCGGGACGGCCGGCAACCCCGACGCGGCTTCCTGCGCGTGCTCGGGGACGAGGGCCGCGTACTCGAGCGTCCCGTTCGACGCCAGCGTCCGCACGAGCGCCCGCGCGTACGTCTCGGAGCCGCCCAGGTCTCCCGGTGCGAGGGTCAGCAGCGAGATGCCGACGCGCATTCGCCGATCGTAGTGCCGCTTCGGAGGGGGTCAGACCCCGGACATGTCCTTTCGGAGCGCGCGAGGGTGGTGTGGAGGCGTCTCCGGCGAGGTGACGCGTCCGATCCGGGCGTGTCCGGGGTCTGACCCCGCACCGAGCCCGACACCCGCCGCCGATAAAATGCCGCGATGCCCGCGGGCGCCGGTGAAAATGGCGAAACTGCAGGGGTTTCCGTCGACGTCGAGGAACTCTTCCAGCGCCTGAAGGAGGAGGTCCGGCGCTCCGGCTCGGATCCCGGCGCCGCCTCCGGGAGCAGCGACGAGCGCCGGGCCGCCCGCGCCGAGGCAGAGCGGCTCTGGCCCGTCTCGGCCGACCGCTCGCTCCGGCTCAGACCGGGCGTGCGCGGCGGGCTCGGCACCCCGGTGAAGGCCGTGCTCCGGAGGCTGCTGCGCTGGTACGTCGAGCCGCTCGCCTACGACCAGCGCTCGTTCAACGCCGCCGCCCTCCGGCTGCTCGACGACCTCCAGGCGCAGGTCGACCGCCTCGAGGCCGAGGTGGAGGCGCTGCGCGCGCAGAAGCCTTGAACGCTCACCTGCGGTTCGCGTCGCGGGGGAAGCCATGTTTCCCCCGGGCGGCGCCCTTCTTCTCGGAGGCTCCGTGAGGATCGCCGTCCTCCGCCCGCAGGTCCCCTTCGCCTGGGGTGGGACCGAGATCTTCACCGATCGCCTCGTCGCCGAGCTGCGCGTGCGTGGTCACGAGGCCGATCTCGTGACCGTGCCCTTCAAGTGGTATCCGGGGACGCAGGTGCTGACGCAGGCGTTCCTCTGGCGGCTCCTCGACCTCGAGGAGGCGGACGGCGAACGCATCGAGCTCGTTGTCGCGACGAAGTTCCCCTCCTACCTCGTCAGGCACCCGAACAAGCGCGTCTGGCTCGTCCATCAGTTCCGGCAGGCGTACGAGCTCGACGGCACCGACCTCGGCCAGTTCGAGGGCTCGCCCGAGGAGCGGGCCGTGAGGAGGAAGGTGCAGGCGCTCGACCGGATCGCGCTCGGCGAGGCGGCGAGGCTGTTCGCCACCTCGAGGAACGTCGCCGATCGGCTCGAGCGCTCGACCGGGCTCGCGGCCGAGGTGCTCCCGCACCCGCCGCAGGGGCTCGACTACCGCTGCGAGGAGTACGGCGAGTTCGTGCTCTCCGTCAACCGCCTCGACCGCGCGAAGCGGATCGACCTCCTGCTCGAGGCGGCCGCGCTCGATCCGGGCCTCGAGGTGGTCGTCGCCGGGGAGGGCCCCGATCGCGAGCGGCTCGAGTCGCTCGCGCGCGAGCGCGGCCTCGACGGGCGCGCGCGCTTCGCCGGCCGCGTGTCCCCCGAGGAGCTGGCGGCCCTCTACGGGCGCTGCCTCGCCGTCTACTACGCGCCCGTCGACGAGGACTTCGGAATGGTCCCGTTCGAAGCGTTCCTCGCCGAGAAGCCCGTGCTGACGACGAGCGACGCGGGTGGGCCGCTCGAGATCGTCTCCGACCACCGCACCGGGCTCGTCGTGTCGCCGGAGGCCGCGGAGCTCGCCCGCGCGGCCGGCTGGCTGCGGGAGCACCGGGAGGAGGCGGCGTCGCTCGGACGGGCCGGCAGGGCAATCGCGGCTGAAGTGACCTGGGACCGCGCGCTCGAGAGGCTGCTCTCGTGAAGATCGCCTACTTCTCGCCCATGCCGCCCGAGCGCACCGGCGTCGCCGACTACAGCGCGCTGCTCGTCCCCGCGCTCCGGAGAAAGGTCGATCTCACCGTCGTGCGCCGCGGGTCGAAGCGCACGCCGCGTGGAACCGACGTCGCCCTGTACCACGTCGGCAACAATCCGGACGCGCACGCCTGGATCGTGGACGCGCTCCGGCGCCGGCCCGGCGTCGTCGTCCTGCACGACTTCGTGCTCCACCACCTCGTCGCCGGCCTGACCGTCGGCCGCCGCGACGGGCACGGCTATCTCGACGCGATGGAGCGCGAGCACGGCGTCGTCGGCCGGCTGCTCGCGCACGGCGTCCTCGACAAGCGCATCCCACCGCTCTGGGAGTCCCGGCCGGCGGGCTTCCCGCTCCCCTGGTTCGTGCTCGACGACGCGACGGGTGTCATCGCCCACTCCGCGACCGTGCGCGACGGTGTCCGCGCCGCCGGCTACGAACGCCCGGTCTCGCTCGTCCCGCACCCCGCCTGGCCCGTTCCGGCGGTCGAGCCCGAGCGCGTCGCCGCAGGCCCGGTCGTCGGCTGCTTCGGCGTGCTCAATGCGAGCAAGCGGATCCCCGAGCTGCTCGAGGCATTCGCCGCGCTGCGCCGGAAGCACCCGGACGCGACGCTGCTCCTCGTCGGCCCGACGGCTCCCGCGTTCGATCTCGAGCGGCGCCTGCAGCGGCTCGGCCTGGCCGAGGACGGCCTCGTCCGCGAGGACTGGGTCGACGAGACGAGGCTCTGGAGGCTGCTCGCGGGAGTCGACGTCTGCGTCAACTTGCGGCAGCCGACGATGGGCGAGACCTCCGGCAGCGTGATCCGCGCGCTGTCGCTCGGGAAGCCGCTCGTCGTCAGCGACGTCGGCTGGTTTTCGGAGCTCCCGGGCGAGGTGGCGCTCAAGGTCCCGGTCGACGGGGCGGAGGGCGACGTGCTCGCGGCCGCGCTCGAGCTGCTCGTCTCCCGGGCAGACGTCAGGGAGGCGATGGGGCGAGCGGCGGCCGAGCTCGCAAGGCGGGAGCACGATCTCGAGCGCGTCGCCGAGCGCTACGCGGCGGCCCTCGAGGAAGCAGCCGGCGGCGACGCCGTGAACGAGGCGGTCCTACGGGACGTGAGCAAGGCCGCGGCCGATGTCGGGATCTCCCCCGCTGGGGCAGAAGCGGGGGAGATCGCACGGCGTCTCGCCGAGGTCGAGCTTGGTCGCTAGCGCGCTGCGGCGAGTCCCGGTCTGGCTCTGGCTCCTAGCCATCGTTGGCGCTTCGGCCATCTTCCGCGGCATCCTCGCCGGCGATATCGCCGCGCCCTTCATCCTCGTCGACGAGGTCATCTGGGCCGAGCTCGCCCGCAGCCTCGCCGACGATGGCGAGCCGCTCGTTCGTGGCGTCCGCGATGCGGGGTACGGGATCGTCTACCCGCTCGTCATCAGCCCCGCCTACAGGCTCTTCGGGAGCCTCCCGCAGGCATACGCGGCGGTCAAGGTCATCAACGCGGTCGTGATGTCGTTGGCCGCGGTGCCGGCGTACTTCCTCGCCCGGCGAGTCGTCGGACAGTGGCTCTCGTTGCTCGCAGGGCTCCTCACCGTTGCGGTTCCGTCGCTCGCCTACACGGGGACCGTCATGACGGAGAACCTCTTCTACCCGCTCTTCCTCGTGATTGCGCTCGTCCTTCTGCTCGTGCTCGAGAGTCCGTCCTGGCCCCGGGTCGTGCTCCTTGCCGTCCTGCTTGCTGTCGCATACGGGACGCGGACGCAGGCGATCGCGCTAGTCCCGGCCGCCCTCCTCGCTCCACTCGTCCTCGCCTATTTCGCGCGGCGCGGGATCCGCGACACCTTCGCCCGTTTCCGCGCCCTCTACGGCGCCTTCCTCGTGCTGGGCCTGCTCGTGCTCGCGATCCAGCTCGCCACCGGCCGGTCTCCCCGCGCCCTGCTCGGGGCGTACGCACCCGTGGGAAACCGAGGCTACGACGTGAGCAACGCGCTGCACTACCTCCTCTGGCACGTCGAGGAGCTAGCGCTCTACCTGCTCGTGATCCCGCTGGCCGCGACGATCGTCCTCCTCGGGCGCGGCCGCTCGCTTGCCACCGGCTCTCAGCGGTTCCTCAGCGTGCTCGTGGCGCTCACCGTCTGCTTCGTTCCGGTCGTCGCCGTCTTCGCTTCCCGCTTCTCGGACCGGATCCAGGAGCGAAACCTCTTCTACCTCGCCCCTCTCTTCCTCATCGCGCTCCTCATGTGGATCGAGCTCGACGCCCCCAGGCCGCCCGTCCTCGCTCCGGCCGCGGCCGGGGCCTCGACCCTGCTCGTCCTCCTCTTCCCATTCCACCGCTTCATTACCACGTCGGCGATCACGGACACGCTCATGCTGCTCCCCTGGTGGTCGCTCCAAGATCACGTGGGGCCGGGCTGGACGCGCCCGCTCGCCTTCGCGCTCGCGGTTTCGCTCTCCGCAGCGTTCCTCTTCGTCCCCCGCCGGTACGCCGTCGCACTACCTCTGCTCGTGCTCGCGCTCTGGGTCGCCGCGGTGAAGCCGATCTGGTGGGGCAGGCACGGTTTCGAGCGGGCGGCACGAGGCTCACTCTTCCAGGGCATTCGCGCAAAGGAGACGAACTGGATCGACAAGGCGCTGCCGAAGGGAGCCGAGGCGGCGTTCCTGTGGAGCGGCCACACCGATCGCCTGACGGTGAACGAGAACGAGTTCTTCAACCGCGACGTCGGCCCCGTGTTGTACGTCACGAGCCCGACCCCGGGCGGGCTCCCGGAGACCAGGGTTCGCGTCGACCCGACGACGGGAGCCGTGACGTTTCCGAGCGGGAAGCCGGTGCGTGCCCGCTACCTCGTCGCCGACTCCTCGTTCGAGCCGGACGGGACGCCGCTCGCCCGCGACCCGGGCTGGCAGACCACGCTCTGGCGCGTGAACCCGCCGCTCATCACGCCGGTTCGGATCGACGGGCTCTACCCGAACGACACTTGGTCCGGGCGCGACGTGACGTGGGTACGCCGCCGCTGCCGTCCGGGCACGCTGCTTGTCTCGGTCTCGAGCGACCCGAGTCTGTTTTCGACCCCGCAGACCGTCGTCGCCCGCGCCTCGAGCGGCGCCGTCGCGCGCGTGCGCGTCCGACCGAAGGGAAGAGCCGTACTGAAGGTGCCGGTCTCGCCGTCACGAGCGACGGATCGCTGCCGCGTCGAGTTCGCGGTCGCTCGGACCTTGGTGCCCGCGAAGGTGGAGGACGGAAGCACGGACGACCGCGTCCTCGGCGCGCACTTCGACCGTTTCCTCTACGAGCCGAGGACGTGAGGTGCGCATCGCGTTCGACGTCAGCCCGCTGAGCCACGAGGTGCTGGGGATCGGGAGCTACATCCGGGGCTCGCTCGAGGGCCTCGTCGAGGCTGCGGCCGGAAGGCACGAGATCGTCGCGTTCGCGCCCACGAGCCTCAAAGGGCCGGGGCGCATCCGGGCCGCGCTCGACGGGATCGACGTCGAGCTCCGGCTCTGGCCCCTCCCGGCCTCGCACGCGTTTCGGACGCTCTGGAGCCGTTTCGGACGGCCTCCCGCCGAGCGGCTGCTCGGACGCTTCGACGTGCTCCACTTCAGCGACTGGATGTACCCGCCGCAGGCAGCGGGCCTCCGCGCGACGACGATTCACGATCTCGTCCCGCTGCACTTCCCCGAATGGTGCACCTCCCGGACGATCTCGATGCACACGCGCAAGTTCGAGAACGCGGCCCGCTCCTGCCACCTCGTCTTCGTCAACTCCGCGTACACCGGCCGGGACGTCGAGGCGACGCTGGGCGTCCGGCCCGGGCGCATCCGCGTCGCCCGCCCGGGGGCGCGGAGGATCTTCCGTCCCGACGGCCCGAGCGCCGAGCTCGGCCGCCCGTTCGCGCTCACCGTGGCGACGCTCGAGCCGCGCAAGAACCTGGGGACGCTTCTCGAGGCGCACGCGCTCCTCGCCGGCGAGCTCGAGCTCGCGGTCGTCGGCGCCGAGGGCTGGGGAGAGCAACCGCTGCTCGACCGGCCCGGCGTGCGGCCGCTCGGATTCGTCCCGGACGCCCAGCTCGCCCGTCTCTACCGCGGCGCGTCCCTCCTCGTCTACCCGTCCCGCTTCGAAGGTTTCGGGATCCCCATCCTCGAGGCGATGGCCTCCGGAACGCCGGTCGTGGCGTCGAGCCATCCCTCGCTCGACGAGGCCTGCGGCGAGGCGGCGGTGCGGGTCGATCCCGAGGATCCGAGCGCGATCGCGGAGGGGATCCGCCGCGCGCTCGCCGAGCGCGACCGGCTGTCCGCGCTCGGGCTCGAGCACGCGAGCAGCTTCAGCTGGCGCGCGACCGGCGAGACCTTCCTGACCTCGTTCGAGGAGGCCGTCGCCGCGTGAGGATGCACGAGGTCGCGATCGTCGTGCACCGCGGCGGCGAGTTCCTCGTCCTGCTCCGGGCGCCCGAGCGGGGCGGGTACTGGCACGTCCCCGCCGGCGGCGTCGAGGCGGGGGAGTCCTCGGAGCAGGCGGCGGCCCGCGAGCTCGCGGAGGAAACGCGCCTGGAGGCGCCGCTCACGCGGCTCGACGTGGAGCTCGCATACGAAGCAGTGCACGGCCGCATCCGCGTCGACGCCTACTCCGCGCGCGCTCCGGACGGCTGGGAGCCCGTGCTCGACGAGGAGCACGTTGCCCGCCGGTGGCTCACGCTCGAGGACGCGCTCGAGCTGCTCGCCTACCCGGAGCCGCGGGAGGCGGTGCGCGAGGCCGCGCGACGCCTCGTGGAGGAGGCATGAGGGTCGGCGTCGACGTGTCGCCGCTCGTGCAGACGAGGGCGGGGACGGCGCGTCACGTGTGCGGGCTCCTCGCGGAGCTGCGGGGACGTCCCGGGCTCGACCTCGAGCTCCTCTCCTTCGGCGGCTCCGGCCGGCTCTCGAGCGCGGCGCGCGACGCGGTCTGGTACCCGCTCGCGCTCCGGCGCAGGGGCGGCGTCGACGTCCTCCACTGCACCACCTTCCGGGCGCCCACCGAGGCGCGAGCGCCGCTGGTCGTCACCGTGCACGACCTCGCGGTCCTACGCTGGCCCGAGGCCTTCCCGGTCTGGCACCGGCTGTACGGACGGGCCGGGCTCCGCCGCGTGCTTCGCTCGGCCGACGCGATCGTGGCCGTGTCCGGGTTCACGAAGGGCGAGGTCGAGGAGCTCGCGGGCGTGCCGTCGGAGCGCATCCGCGTCGTGCCGAACGGCGTCGACCCGATCTTCAGGCCGGCCGCCCGGCACGTCGAGGAGCTCGCCCAGGGCGGCGAAGTGCTCGCGGTCGGCACGCTCGAGCCGCGGAAGAACCTCGCCCGTGCGGTGGAGGCAGCGCGTCGCGCCGGTCTCGAGCTCCGCGTCGTCGGCGCGCGGGGCTGGGGCGGCGTCGACGTCCCGGGGTGGTCCGGCGAGGTCCCGGATGCGCGGCTGGCCGAGCTCTACCGGGCGGCGGCGTGCCTCCTCTACCCGTCCCTCTACGAAGGCTTCGGGCTGCCCGTGCTCGAGGCCATGGCCTGCGGCACGCCGGTCGTGACCTCACGGGGGACTGCAATGGAGGAGATCGCCGCCGGAGCCGCCGTGCTCGTCGATCCGATGGACGCCGACTCCATCGCGGCGGGTCTCCGCACGGCAGTCGAGCGGCGCGCCGAGCTCGTGGAGCTCGGCCTTGCGCGGGCTGCGGAGTTCACGTGGAAGCGGACCGCCGACGGCGTCGAGGCCCTCTGGCGCGAGCTCGCATGACGCTCGTGGTCATCGACGCCGACGTGCTCGGGCGGCGGCGGACCGGGGACGAGACCTACGTTCGCAATCTGCTCGCGGAGCTCCCGCCGCTCGCCGAGCGCGCGGGGATCGAGCTCGCGGCCGTGACGCGCCGCCCGGAGCTCGTCCCGGAGGGCGTGCGGGCCGTCGAGCTGAAGACGCCGGTGCAGGAGCTGCGCATGGGGCTATCGCTTCCGCGCACGCTGCGCCGCCTCGGCGCGGGGCTCGTGCACACGCAGTACGCGGTGCCGCTCCGGTCGCCGTGTCCCTGCGTCGTCACGGTCCACGACCTGTCGTTCGTCCTCCGGCCGGAGCTCATGCGCTGGAAGGACCGGCAGGTCTTCCGGCTCGTCGTGCCCTACTCGGTCCGTCGGGCCGCCCGCGTGCTCACGGTCTCGGAGCGGACGAGGCGCGATCTCGTCGAGACCTACGGCGTCCTGGCGGAGCGCGTCGTCGTCACCCCGAACGGCGTCGATCCCGTCTTCCGCCCACTCGCGCCGGGAGAGCAGGAGCCCGGTTACAACCTGTTACGAGGGCCGTACGCCCTCACCGTGGGCTCGATCGAGCGGAGGAAGAACCAGCTCGCCGCGCTCCAGGCCGCGAGCGCGCGAGGATTGCGGCTCGTGGTCGCCGGCCCGGAGAAGGACCGGGAGCTCGCGGACGAGCTCCGCCGGCGGGGGGCGGAGCTACTGGGGTACGTGGAGCCGGAGCGGCTGGCGGGCCTGTACCGGGAAGCGGCCTGCCTCGTGCAGACGTCGGTCTTCGAGGGGTTCGGCCTCCCGGTGCTCGAGGCGATGGCCTCCGGGACGCCCGTCGTGGCCGCACGGGAGCCGGGCGTGGAGGAGGTCGCGGGCGGTGCCGTGCTGCTCGTGGCCGAGGGCGAGATCGCCGACGGAATCGGACGCGCGCTCGAGGCGCGGGAGAGTCTCGCGGCCGCGGGCCTCGAGCGCGCGAGGCGGTTCAGCTGGCGCGCGACCGCCGAGCGGACGCTCGACGTCTACCGCGAGGCGCTCGGATGAAGGTCTCCGCGGTCGTCGTCTCGCACGGCCACGCGCGCGAGCTCGAGCGCTCGCTGCCGGCGCTCGTTCCGCAGGTCGACGAGACGCTCGTCATCGCGAACCTGCCCGGCTCGGTCGGCATCGTGCCTGACGGCGTGCGCGTCCTGGAGAACGCGCGGCCGCTCTCGCTCGCGGCCAACGTGAACGCCGGCATCGCTGCGACGACGGGCGAGTACGTGCTCGCCGCGAACCCGGATGCGGTCCCGGAGCCGGGCGGCGTCGCCGCCCTGGTCGCCTTCGCCGACGCGCACCCGCGCTGCGGAATCGCCGGTCCGCAGATGCGGTGGGCCGACGGCTCGTGGCAGCCCTCGCGCCGCCGTTTCCCCACGGTCCGCGGCACGCTCGTCCGGCGCACGCCGCTCCGCCGCCTGCGGCGCCCGTACGAGCGGCAGCGCGAGCACTACTTGCTCGACGAACGGCCCACGCAGCCCGTGCAGGCGGACTGGCTGCTCGGGGCGTTCCTGCTCATGCGGCGGGCGATGCTCGAGGAGCTCGGCGGCTGGGACGCGGGCTTCCGGCACTACTGCGAGGACATCGACCTCTGCTACCGGGCGATGGAGGCCGGCTGGGAGCGGTGGTACGTGCCGTCGGCGGTCGTGACACACGAGTACGCGGCGGTGATCGACCGGCGCTTCCTCTCGCGACACACGCTCTGGCATGCGCGCGGGATGGCGCGCTTCGTTCGAAAGCATCCCGAGCGGCTGCTCGCCCTCTGACGGTGAGGAAGTACGCGCGGCAGGCGGCGAGCTGGAGCGAGCGCCAGTACGCCGATCCGGACGCCTACCTGGCGCATCGCGCCGATCTCGTCGTCACGCTCGGGCCCGAGCTCGTGCCGGGCGACGAGGTGCTCGACCTCGCCTGCGGCGACGGAGGCCTCGGCGAGCGCCTGCTCGCGCGCGGCCTTCGCTACCGGGGCGTCGACGCGACGGAGGAGATGGTCGCAGAGGCGAGGAGACGCCTCGGCCCGGACGCGGCGGTCGAGCTCGGCGATCTCAACGAGTACGGGCCGCCGGCGCCGGTCGCGGCGACCACGCTCTTCCGCGCCGTCTACTACACGCGCGACCGGCGCGCGTTCTTCCGCCGCGTCGCGAGCTTCACCGAGAGGAAGCTCGTCTTCGACCTCAACCCGCGCCAGTACGAGCCCGCCGCAGTCGTCGCCGATCTCGAGGCCGCAGGGCTGGCACACGTGGAGCTGCGGCCGTTCTTCGTCCCCCAGACGCAGCGCCTGCCGCGGCTGTTGGTGCCGCTCGCCCACGGTCTCGAGCGGTCGGGCCCGCTCGCGCGCGCGGCGCTCCGTTTCCGGTTCACCTATCTCGTCGCCGCCTGCCGCTGAGGCGGTCAGCCGCCGAAGAGAGGCTGGAAGTGCAGGTTCTGCACGACGGCCCCCAGGTGACGGCGGTCGCTGAAGTGGGCCGGGTCGAGCTCCTGCGGGACGAACGTCGGCGCGACGCTGATCTCGACCCGCCACGGCTTCCTCGGGACCGGGAGGCTGAACCCTGTCGCCTTGCACCGGTGGACGACCCCGTGCCAGACGTCGGTCACGCGCGCGATCCTCGGCTCCTTGTCGGCCCCGATCCCGACGGTACCGATCCTCACCGTCGCCCGCCCCGGATAGTCCTTCCCGCAGGACGCGACCCGCGAGAGCACGCCGACCGCGAACCCCGGCCCATCACGCGAGACGTCGTAGCGCGTGTACGAAGCGGTCGCCGGCGTGTTCTCGTCCGGGGCGGCCATCCACCCGTCGGACTGGATCCCCGTGACCGCCGCGGCGAGCCGCAGCGGACCGCCGTCGAGGCGGTAGAGGCGGGAGTCGCCGACCTGGCGCACCAGCGTGCCCTGCAGCTCGACGCCGTTCAGGGCAAGCGCGTACTGCGTCCCCGGCGTAGGCGAGAGCTCGCCGTTCGCCGCCGTGAGGTCGGGGGTCACCACCGGCGCGCCAGCGCGGATCGCGGTTCCGTCGATGCTCCAGACCTTGCGCACCGACTTGTTGAAGAACTCGGTCTCCTGGATGCCGGTGGGATCCGTGATCCCCTGTCCGAGGATGACGACCGAGCCGCCGTGCGTCGAGTCGTCCACCCAGTCGAGCGGCCGCGGGAGAGCGCGATCGATCTGTTCGGAGAGCCTCGTCTCCCCCCTTGCCGCATAGACCTCGGTCGTCAGGGACCAGGCGACGACGAGCACGGCCGAGGCCGCTGCGACGCCGACGAACGGACGCGACCCTCGACGGAGGAGCTTGAACGCGACGGCGAGCGCGAGGGCGAGCAGGCACACGATCCAGAGCGCACGCTTGATCGCGTCCTCCGACCAGCTGAGCTCGCGGTTCGCGAAGGCGGCGATCTCTAGCCCGTGCGCCTCGTAGTAGGGGTACTCGCTCAGGTGCAGCGGCGTGCTCAGCACGACGTAGAAGGTGACGAGCGAGGCTCCGGCGACCGCCCACCACTGACCCACGCCCCGATGGATCGCGAGCGCCGTCCCCGCGAACAGCACCGGCGCGAGGTAGATGAGGTTCCGTTCGGCGACGATCGTCGAGAACGAGTACTGGACGTAGGCGCCTTTGATTCCCGCGTACCAGATGAACACGGCAAGCGTGAGCACGCTCGTCACCACGAACGCCGTCGTCCCCGGCGTGCGCCGCTCGCTCCGCGGCCTCGCGAGCGCTGAGACGCCCAGCACGAGCGGGAGCACTCCGATGCCGAGGGTGAGGGCCCCGAGCGCCCAGGTGGCGTGGTCGAAGATGCGGCCCTTGTACGCCTTCGTCGTGATCGCCCAGCTCTGCGAAAGGTGGCCGACGAGCGCGGAGAACAGGACCGCGACCCCGATGACGAGCACGACCCCGCCGATCCAGTCCCACGTGCCGAACGTCGAGCGCCAGCGACGGCCTGCCGCCGAGTCCCAGCCGACCCAGAGCAGGGCGAGCGCGAGGACGACGAAGAGGATCGCCAGCTGCGTCCGCGTCAGCGTCGCCGCCGCGCACACGAGCACGGCGAGCGCCACCAGCTTCCAGGTCGCCCGGACGAGGATCCGGGCCGTGAGCCAGAGGGCGAGGGTGGAGAGCGGATACGCGAGCGGCTCCTTGACGAGGATCGGCGAGTACGCCATCGCCGGGACCGCGATCGACGCGCCCGCGGCGGCGAGCGCCCACCAGCGCGGGACGACCAGACGCGCCAGTCCGTACGCGGGAAAGATCGTCGCGGTCATCATCAGGACGAGCAGGTACTTCGCGGTCGAGTAGGCGGCGGTCGTCGTCGCCAGCCACCAGACCGGCGCGAGGACGTACGCGAGCAGGGACCAGACCTCGTACGTCTGGCCGCGACGCGCGGCGACTCCGGTCGCCGCGATCGAACGCGAGAGCTGGCCCAGCTCGAGCTCGTCCGTGAAGATCGTCGGCACCGGGCGGCGCGAGGCCTGCCACGCGTAGAGCGTCGCGAGGAGGAAGTAGACGACGAGCAGCGGGAAGGCGCTCTGCAGGAGGGCGAGGGCGTCCGGGCGCGTCGGGGCGGGGCGCTCCGGCGGCTGCGTGACGACGCCGTCGCCGCGACCGGCGCCCGGGGCGGCGACGCGCTCCGGGCCCGGCTGCTTCGTCTGGCTCACGAGAGCGAGGCCTCGAGCGGCTCCGGGGTCGAGAACTCCGTCCGCCGCCGGACGATGCGGCACGGGATTCCCGCCGCCTCCGAGGCACGGACGACGGCGCCGAGTCGCCCGGCCTCCGCCTCGGGGATCGTCACGAGCACCTCGTCGGCGCGGGCGTGCGAGATCGCGCGCGACGTCTCGTCGAGCGCGCCGACGACCGAGATGCCCTGGATGCGCCGCCGGCGAACGCGCGGGTTGTCGTCGAGGAAGCCGACGACGCGAGCCTCGTGCCCGTCGTGCAGCTCGCGTGCGAGCGCGCGCCCGGACCGCCCGGCGCCGACGACGAGGACGCGCCGCCGCGGGCTCCGCAGCGCACGCGCCTCGGGCAGCAGGCGCAGGGTGAGCCTGGAGCCGCCGACGAGGACGGTACACAGGAGCGCGTCGACCGTGAGCACCTCGACGGCCGGGAACGGCCCGAGCGGGCGAAGCGCGGTGATGATCGCGAACGTGACGATCGCGGAGACGGCGCACGCGACCGCGATCGGGACGACGTCGCGCGCCGTCGCGAAGCGCCAGATCCTCCGGTAGACGCCGACGGCGACGAAGCAGACGTACCGCGCGCCGAGCAGAACCGGCAGCGTCGAGAGGAAGATCGAGCGCTCGTAGGCGGTGCCGAGGCCGCCGACGACGAGGACGTAGGAGACGAGGAACGAGGTGCAGATGACGACGAAATCCACGACGACCTCGACGAGCCGGCGCGGCTCGAAGACGAGCGCGCGCCAGAGCGAGGGCTGCGGCCCCTCCCGCCCGGACCGCGAGCGCTCCTCGAGGTCGCTCAGGAAGCTCCCGAACTGGACGAGCAGGACGAACGTCAGCAGGACGCCGATCGCCGTCAGCCGTGCGTTGTCGAGCACGTTGTAGGCGAGGGCGGTCGCGCCGACGGCCGCGGCGACCAGGGCGAGGAGGAGCACGGCCTTCCCCTCCGACAGGCCGTAGTAGACGAGGCGGTGCGAGCTGTGGTCCCTGCCGCCGACGGTCACCGGGCGCCGCTGTGCGAGGCGGACGACCGTGACCAGGGTCGTGTCCAGGATGGGCACGGCGAGGATCAGCAGCGGGAGGAGGACGGTGGCGAAGGTCGCGCCCGCGACCGTCCAGCTCGACGCGAGCGCGAGCGACGCGAGCCCGAAGCCGAGGACCTGGCTCCCCGAGTCGCCCATGAAGAGCCGCGCGCCGCGCCCGGGGCGCAGGTTGAACGGGAGGAAGCCGGCTGCCGCGGCGCCGAGCGAGAGCGCGAGCACGAGGACGGTGTCGTTCGGGTGCTCGGTCAGCGCGTCGATCGCGAAGTAGCCGCAGGCGATCGCCGCGAGCGTCGCGGCGAGGCCGTCCATGTTGTCGAGCAGGTTGAACGCGTTCGCGATGCCCACGAGCCAGAGGATCCCGATGCCCCAGGCGAGCACCTCGTTGCCGACGATCTGCACCTCCAGCCCGCTGGCCAGGACGATCACGGCGGCGCCGACCTGCGCCGCGAGCTTCGCCAGGACGTTCAGGTGCGAGAGATCGTCGACGAGCCCGACGACGAAGAGCAGTCCGACCCCCGCGAGGATCCCGCCGAGCTCGCTGCTCCACGGGATCGCGCCGGTCGCGACCGCGGCGAGGACGCCCGCGACGAACCCGGCGAAGATCCCGATTCCGCCGAAGGTCGGCGTCTCGCGCTCGTGCCAGCGCTGCCCGCTCGGCAGCGCGACGAGACGGGTCCCGGCGGACGTTCGCAGAAGCAGCCAGAGAGCCGCGATGGTTACGGGCAACGCGGCTACGACAGCGACCGCCTCCACGACCCGAACAGGGTAGTCGAGCCTTCGGGCACGCGACCTCGAGCGGCCGGACAGGCCCCTAGACTCCCCGCAGGAGATGGCCGTCTACGCCGACGTCTTCCGCTACCGGGAGCTCTTCGGGAGCCTGTTCCGCCGCGACCTGCGCGCCAAGTACAAGGGCTCGGTCCTCGGGCTCGCCTGGACGCTCGCGAACCCCCTGATTCTGATGGCCGTGTACGTCGCGGTCTTCTCGCTGCTCTGGAAGGCGAGCGTGGCCGACGTCGATCACTACTGGCTCTTCCTCCTCTGCGGTCTCCCCGCCTGGGTCTTCTTCGCCACGTCGCTGCAGGCGTCCTCACGGAGCCTGGTCGAGAACGCCAACCTGATCCGGAAGGTGCGCTTCCCGCGGCAGCTCGTCCCGCTCGCCGTCGTCGGGACGCAGCTCGTGGCCTTCGTCGTGATGCTCGCCGTGGTCATCGCGCTCGCGCTCGCCCTGCTCCCTGGAACCCGCGGGACGGTGTGGCTCGCGCTGCCGATCGGAGCGCTCTTCGTGCTGCTCGTCGGCGGCGTCTCGCTCGCGCTCGCCTCTCTCAACGCGCTCTACCGCGACGTGGAGCACCTCATTGCGGCTCTCCTCCTGCCCTGGTTCTTCCTGACTCCGGTCCTCTACGGGCTCGACCAGCTCCCCGGGGCCGATTCGCATCCGGAACTCGAGTTCGTGGTGCACTGGGTGAACTTCCTGACGCCGCCGATCGAGGCGCTGCGCGCTCCCCTCTTCTTCGGGGACGCCCCGCCCCTCGCGGACACGATCTACACCGTGGTCGCGGCGGCCGTCGCGCTCGCCCTCGGCGCGTTCGTCTTCAGCCGCTCGGACGACCGGATCGCCGTCGAAGTCTGACGACGGCGCGCCCCTCGAAGAGCCTGTCGGCCCCCGCGTAGGACGGAAGCCCGTTCCAGAGCTCCGGCTCCAGGCGGTCGAGGAGCGAGGGGAAGAGCAGCGGTTCCGGGAAACGCGGGTTCCGTCCGCCCCCCGGCGCCCACGGGGCGAGCCGGCGGCGCTCGCCGCGTGCCGCGAGGCCGCCGGCGATCTCGACGGCCCCGCCGACGGCCGCCCAGCCTTCCGCGTGGGCGTCGAGCAACAGCCGTGCCCAGTCC
>JBKPTS010000076.1:0-8756 GCA_046735575.1 Actinomycetota bacterium | reverse complement strand
GCCGTGTGCAGGAGAAACGCCCCGGAGAGGTCCATCGGCGGCTCGATTCCCTGGTCGAAGATGCGGATCTGCGTGCGGTCGCGGATGCCGATGATGTGGCCCTGCACGACGACCTCGTCGCCGGCGCGGAGCTTCAGGATCTCGGCCGGATCGGTGACGGGGAACGTGACCTCGTGCGTCGCCATCAACTGTGGACTCCTTGGCGCCGTCTTTTGACGGGTTCAGTCGCACCCACTCTTAGAGTCCCTGCAGAACGGCTTCTTCCGGCCGCAGAACGGACAACGGCGTTCTCGGACATCAGGCGTCCCTTTCGTACGTGATCGTGCCGTCGGCTGCGACGTGCGCGGACGCGCGGCGGGCCGCCCAGCACTGGTAGTTGACGGCCACGGGGTTGAGCGTCATGTGCGTGTCCGCGTGCTCGACGTGGCAGGAGAGGACGGTGACGTCGCCGCCGAGGCCCATCGGCCCCACGCCGGTCTCGTTCAGGAGGTCGTACAGCTCCTCCTCGAGTTTCGCGACCACCGGATCCGGGTTCCGGGTTCCGACCGGCCGCGCGATCGCCTCCTTCGCGAGATGCATCGCGTAGTCGGCCGAGCCGCCGATGCCGACGCCCACGATCCCCGGCGGGCACGGCTTTCCGCCCGCGCCGACGATCGAGTCGAGAACGAACTCCTTGATCCCACGCACGCCGTCGGCCGGGACGCACATCTTGAGGAAGCTCATGTTCTCCGAGCCCGAGCCCTTCGGCACGCACTTCACGTCGAGCCCGTCCCAATCCGGCACGAAGTCCCAGTGCACGATCGGCACGCGGAAGCCCACGTTCTGGCCCGTGTTCTCGCGCGTCAGCGTGTGCACCGTGTTCGAGCGCAGCGGGTGCTCGATCGTCGCCCGCTCGGTGCCCGCCCGGAGCGCCTCGTAGATCCGCGCCGGGTGGAGCGCGAAGCCCTCGCCGACCCGGCAGTAGTAGACGGCGATGCCCGTGTCCTGGCAGACGAGATTCGACTGGTCGTCGGCGATCTCGACGTTGCGCGTGATCGTCTCGAGCACACGCTTGCCCGTGGTCGAGGTCTCGCGGTCGCGCGCCGCGGCGAGGGCGTCACGCAGGTCCTGCGGGATGTCCTTCAGGGCCCAGACGTAGAGGTGCGCGGCCGCGTCCTCGACAGCCTGCGAGAGATCGGTCAACACGAGGCTCATTCCCGCTCCCGCGCCGGCGAAGCCGGCGCTTCGCTCTCGGGCGGCTCCGTCGAGCCTACGCCGCTCGTCACCTCCGTCGCCTCCAGCAGCTCCAGCACGGCGCGGGCGTCGTCGCCGCCCACGCGGGCGTGCTCGACGAGCGGGATCCCGTGCGGGCCCTTGGCGTCGTGCATGTGCGGGAAGTCCGCGAGCACGGCGCTGACGATGTCGAAGTAGCCGAGCATCGCCGCGGCGAAGAGATCGATCCGGGCTCCGTGCTCGAGCAGGAGCAGCGCTATCTGTCGCCTCCCCGTGTGCGACGCGGCGCCGAGCGCGGTCTCCCAGTCCCCGCCGCCCCAGTCCCAGGCGGCGTTGACGAGCGCGGGCTCCTCCGCGAGAGCGTCGCGCACGTGCTCGAGGTCACCGTGGGCGGCGGCGACGAACGCCTCGACCTGCTGTGGATCGAGAGCCGCGGGCCCGGGCGTCTCGGTCATGCCTTCGCCCTCTCCGCCGCCGCCGTGCCCGCACGCCGCCCGAAGACGGTGCACTCGAGCAGCGAGTTGCCCATCATGCGGTTCCGGCCGTGCGTCCCGCCGGCGATCTCGCCGCAGGCGAAGACACCCTCGAGCGTCGTCTCCGCGTGTTCGTCGATCACGAGCCCGCCGTTCTGGTAGTGGAGCACGGGATAGGTGAGGATCTTCTCCCGCAGCGGGTCGATGCCTCCGCCCCGGTAACGGCGGAGCATGTAGGGGAGGGAGATCTCGGCGTCCTCCTCGGAGATGCGGGTCGTGTCGAGCCAGACGGCCGGGCGGCCGTCGGGGGTGAGCACGCCCTGCCCCTTCTCGACCTCGTCGAAGATCGCCTGCGAGACCGCGTCGCGCGGGCCGAGCGAGTCGGTGAACTCCTCGCCCGCGGCGTTCAGGAGCACGGCTCCGTACGCCCTCGTCGTCTCCGGGATCGAGTAGCCCTGCATCGTCGTCGGCCACGCGCCGCCGTTCGGGTGGTACTGGAGCGCGTCGAGGTCACGAGACTCCGCGCCTGCCTCGAGGGCGACCCTCGTCACCTCTCCCGTCGCGTTCGCGTGGTTGGTGGAGAGCTCGTGCCGCTCCTGCGCCTCGCGGTAGCAGCGGCCGCCAGCCGCGAGGACGACCGACGTGGCGACGACCTCCGTCCCGCCGTCGCGGGTCGCGAACGTCGCGGCCCAGCCGTTCTCGCGCGGCTCAAGCGCCTGCAGCACGTGCTGCGTGAGCGCGGTCCCGGAGCCTGCCTCGAAGCGCTCGCGCAGCGCTTTCGTGATCGCGTGGCCGGTTCGGTCGCCGACCTGCAGGAGCCGCTTGCGGCTCGATCCTCCGCAGCGGGCGAGCCTGTAGCCGCCGTTCGACCTCGTGAACTCGACGCCGCACTCCTCGAGCCAGTGGATCGCGGACGGCGCCTCGCTCGTCAGAACCTCGACGAGCCTCGGGTTCGCGGTCTCGTGCGAGCTCGCCATGACGTCCGCGGCGTGGATCTCCGGCGAGTCGTCCTCTCCGAAGGCCGCCTGGATGCCGCCCTGCGCCTTCGCGGAGTTGCAGGCCTGGAGGGTTGTCTTCGTCGCAAGCGCGACAGCCGCCCCGGCGCGTTCCGCGGACACGGCCGCGGCCAGGCCGGCCGCGCCGCTGCCGACCACGAGCACGTCGAAGTGGGCGCGCGCGGGCACGTCGGGATACTACCCTCTTCGCTTATTTCTGTCATTACGGAGTGTTATTTCGAGACAGCGGTGAACGCCTTAGCGTTCTCAGGCGGGAGCGGATAGACTCGCCGGATGGGCACGCTCGCCGACGTCGTCAAGCCGAACTTCATAACCGTCGCCCCCGAGGACACGCTCGGGGAGGTCGCGGAGAAGATGACCGCGCAGAACGTCGGCGCGGTGGTGGTCAAGGACTACGGCCGGCTGATCGGCATCCTCACCGAACGCGACATGCTGCGGGCCATGGCGGCTCGCGTGCACACGAGCGACGCGCGCGTGCGCCTGTGGATGACGCCCGACCCGATCACCGTGCCGCCGGACATGGACCTCGACGACGCGGCTCAGATCATGCTCGACAACGGCTTCCGGCACCTGCCGGTGGTGGCCGGCGAGAACGTCGTCGGCATCGCCAGCCTGCGAAGAGTCCTCGGGGGGCGCCGTAGAGCCGCCTCCGAGCCGGCGACGCCGGCGCCCGAAGCCGCCTAGGGCCCGCCGCAGGCCGAGGCTATGCCTCGCACCAGCGCCGTCGCGGCGGCCTTCACGCCGACGTGCGCACGCCGGAGGGCGTGGACGACCTTCGCGTTCTTCCGGATCTCCGCGAGCGCCTCCTGCTCAGTGCCCGTGGGATCGGTCTTGGCGAAGAGGCAGGAGGCCGGGCTCTTCTTGCCGCCGATCCAGCCGACCGCGTACAGGTACTTCAGCACGGGCTTCGCGTACGGCGCCTTCCGGTACGCGGCACGCGCCCCCGCGCCGGAGACCTTCTGCGCGTGGGCGGCGGCGTTCACCGTCGAGATCGCGGTGCCTTCCTTCACGGGAAGCGCCCCGACCTGCCCGAAGAGACCGCCGAGGGTCCCGACGAGGATCGACATCGCCGCGACGATGCTCGCGTATTCGACGATCACGGACGAATGCTGGTGCGTGCCCGCGCCCGCGTCAAGGAGGGATCACCATACGGAGCGGTAGAGCGCCTCCGCGTCCGACGCCGTCACCGGCCGTGGATTGGCGCGAGCGCCCGCGCGCGTGACGACCTCCGCCGCCAGTGACGGCAGGTCGGGTTCCGGGACGCCGAAGTCGCGGAGCCGCTCGAAGCCGCCGAGCTGCGCGAGCTCGACGACGCGCGCGGTCGCGTCCTCCCGCTCGAATGCCGCGCCGAGGAGCGCGACCGCATCCGGCACGACCGGCTCGTTGAAGCGAAGGGCGGGCGCGAGGCAGATCGCGTTCATAGCGCCGTGCGGCAGCCCGTAGCGGCCGCCGAGCACCTGTGCGAGCGCGTGGGCGAGGAAGAGCCCCCGCTCGGCGAGCGCCATCCCCGCGCGCATGGTGCCCTCGAGCAGGCGCGTTCGCGCCTCCAGGTTGTGCCCCTCCTCCGCCGCGGCCGGAAGCCAGCGGCCGATGGCCTCTGCACCCTGCAACGCGTCCTCCTGCCGGCCCGCATAGAGCGCCTCGGCGGCGTGCGCGAGCGCGTTCAGCGCAGTCCCGACCGTCTCCGCACGCGGCAGGTCGAGCGTCAGCGCCGGCTCGTAGACGGCTGCGACGACCCGCGCTCCCGAGCCGCCGCCCTTGACGCCCCGTTCCTCGTCGCGCACGCCGAAGTACGTCGTCCACTCGGCGCCGGCGTAGGTCGTGGGGACCGCGACGAGGGGCAGGCCCAGCTCCGAGGACACCGCTTTCCCGGTGTCGATCGCGCTGCCGCCGCCGAGCGCGACCAGGCAGTCGGCATCGTGCGCTGCGCCCGTGGCCGCCTCGACCGTCCTGGTCGGGACGTGCGGACGCACGCCGGAGAAGCGGCGCTCCACGGGAAGCTCGAGCGCCGCGAAGCGCTCCGTGGTCACCAGGAGCGGGCGCTCGCCGCCGAGCTCGGCGAGAAGCGGCCCGAGCTCGCCGATTCCCCAGCGGACGATCACGCCGCGAGGCGCTGGCGCGAGAAGTCGACGAAGGCTCCTGCGACCCGGCTCCTGGCACGTCCGACCGCAGTCGCGAGCGAGATCTCCCGCGTGAGCTCCAGCCCCTCCACCCGCGCCTCCGCCAGCGTCCCGGCGGCGAGGTTCGACTCGATCGCCGCCCGCGAGATGAACGTGACCCCGTAGCCGGCCTCGACGGCGCGGCGCACCGACTCCTGGAGACCGAGCTCGAGGCGCGCGCCGAGATCGCGGAGCCGGAGCGAACGCTTCCGCAGCGCGTCCTCGAGGATCTGGCGAACGCCGGCCCCCTCCTGCATCAGGATCAGGGTCTCGTCGCGGAGATCGTCGAGCGTGACCGTTCGGCCCGCGAGGCCGTGGCGGGGCGGGCAGGCGAGAATCACCTGGTCGGAGAAGAACGGCTCGAAGCGGACTCCTCGATGCCGCCGCGACGCGCCGACGATCCCCAGCTCGAGCTCGCGGGTCGCGACCTGCTCGACGACCGTCTGCGTGTCGGAGACGGTGAGCGCGACCCGCGTACGCGGGTGCTCCAGCTGGAACTCGCAGAGGAGAACCGGGAGCACGACCGCCGCAGGCCCGGTCGAGGCGCCGATGACGAGCTGCCCCTCGAGCTCGCCCTCCGCGGTGGCGGCGACGTCCGAGACGATCTGCTCCTCGAGCGAGAGCAGGCGTTGTGCTCCCCTGTACAGTCGCCAGCCCGCCTCCGTCGGCTCGACGCGGCGACCGGAGCGGTCGAAGAGCTGCGTCCCGAGGCGCTTCTCGAGCGCGCGGACCTGCAGCGAGACGGCCGGCTGCGTGAGCCGCAGGCGCTCGGCGGCCTGGGAGAAGCTGCGTCGCTCGACCACGGCGCAGAAGGCGGCGAGCTGGCGCGTATCCATAAGCGAACCTTATTCGTCGCTGGCGCCCCGTGGGGTGCGGTCGGGCCCCGACACGCTCCTCGGCGCGTCGACTCCGCTAGTCGAGAAGCGCGTGCGACCGGCGGACGAGCCAGTAGGTCTCCTCGAGCTCGAGGTTGCGACGGCCGAAGTAGGAGTCCACCGCCTTCTTCACCCCCGGCCAGTTGTAGTCGTGACCGAACATGGCGCCGCCGCGACGGACGAGCGGCCAGTACAGCTCGAGGTCGAGCAGCACTTCCTGCTCTTCGTGCGCCGCGTCGAGGTAGACGACGTCCGCGGTGACCCCCAGCTTCGCGAGGGTCCTCGCGGCTGCAGCGGAGGAGAGCGGGAGCGGATAGACGTCGTCGGCGGCGCCCTCTGCGATCACGTTCGCGATGAACTCGCGATAGAGCGTCGGAAAGCCTCCCTCGAGGCGCAGGTGCGGGCGCGGCTCGGGCTTCGACCAGTGCTCCGCCGAGCCCAGCCACGTGTCGACGCAGATGAACGCCTATCCAGGCCGAGGCGACGCGCGACTCTGCGCATGTGGAGGACCGATGCCCCCTTCCACGTCCCGACCTCGATCAGAACCGATGGCCGGAGCTCGGAGAGCACGCGCTCGAAGACCGGTCGGTCGCTCCCCCAGCCCTGCAGGTCGGGCTCGACGCCCGAAAGGTCGAGCTCGGAATAGTCGCGGCGGATACCGTAGGCGGCGAGTAGCTCCGAGAGCTCCTCGCGATCCAGTCGGCGCTCCTCCAGCGTCGCCTCCGGCGGGGCGTGCTTCAGCTCTTGACCACGAGCACGAGCGCCGTCCGAGCCTTCGCGCCGAGGGCGTCGCGAGCGCCCACCGTCACGCGGAAGGTTCCCGTCCGGCGCGGGGTTCCGACCAGCGCGCCCAGGCTCTTCGCGAAGCGGACCCCCGGCGGGAGCTTGCCGCTCAGCTTCCACTCCAGGGGCCGCGCGCCGCCGACCGCCGTGACCCGCCCCCGGTAGGCGCGCCCGACCCTCGCGGCCTTCAGCCGGAGCGTCTCGATCGCGAGCTTCGGGGCGACCCTCAGGGCGGCGTTCGCGGTCGCCGTCCGGCCCTCGCCGTCAGTGGCCGTGAGGGCGAAGGCGTAGCTTCCGGCAGCGCGAGGGATCCCTGCGACCGCGCCGCTCGACGAGTTGAGCACGACCCCGGCGGGGAGCGCTCCGGAGGCGAGCGACCATGTGTACGTGCCGGACCCGCCCGTCGCCGTGACGGTCTTGCCGATGCGAATGCCCACCTCTGCACCCGGGCTCCGGGTCGAGGCGAAGGGCGACTTCACGCTCACCGGCTGGCGCACCGCGAGGGTATAGGTCTGCGTCGCGTAGGGGCTCCCGTTCTGCGCCCTGACGACGAACTGGTAGCTCCCCTCGGCTGTGGGAGTCCCGGTCAAGGCACCGGAGGCCGAGAGGGTGACGCCCGGGGGAAGCGACCCCGACGCGAGGGACCAGGTCGCCTGCACGTCGTCACCTGCGGGCGGGGTCAGAGTCACCACCTTCTTGGCCGTGAGCGTGTCGGAGTAGGGCTGGCCGACGGTTGCCGGCTTGACGGACTGGTCGACGATGGCGAGCCCTGGGTCGACTGCGATGCTGAACTCGCGTTGCGAGGCATCGTCGCGTATGCACCAGGACGGCCCGCCGTCCGCTGCCGTGAGGTCGTGCAGCGAGAGCCAGAAGTTGGTCACGCCGGCACCCGTTGGGGTGCCCGAGATGACACCGCTGCGCGAGATCGTCAGGCCGCCCGGAAGCGCGCTGTTCACGACCTGGAACCAGATGGAGGGGTTGCAGCCCGAGCCCTCCTCGACCGCGACCTGGACCTCGTAGGGCACGCCGACGTACGCGGTCGGGCACTGGAGCACCGGACCACCCCCGGCCGGCTCGTGACACGGGCCGTTGTCCCCGTCGAAGTCCGCGGCAGACGCGCCGGTCACGGCGATCGCCGCGAGCGCGGCCACGAGGGCCAGGGCCAGCTCGAAGCGCCGCGTGTGCTTCCTGGAAGGTCGTCTCACGGCAGCGCGCCAGGCTAGCAGTAGGGTCATCCGGGTGCGAGTCTGGGTCGACGTCTCGAACTCGCCGCAGGTCCTGTTCATCCGTCCGCTCGTGCGCCTGCTGCAGGAGCGGGGGCACGAGGTGGAGGTGACCTCGCGGGAGTACGCGCAGACGCTCGAGCTGCTCGCGCTGCACGGGATCGCGCACCGGGTCGTCGGCCCCGGGCACGGCGGTGCGGGCGTGTGGGGCAAGGGGCGCGCGCTGACGGGACGCCTCCGGGCGCTTCGCTCCTTCGTCAAGCGTCGGGCCTACGACGTCGCGTTCTCCCACGCATCGCACGAGCTGCCGCTCGTCGCCCGCTCCCTCCGCATCCCCTCCGCGTACGCGTTCGACTACGAGTTCGCGCGCCTCCAGCACACCCTCGGTTGCACCGCCGCGGGACGCGTGGTCGTGCCCGAGGCGATTCCGGCCGAGCGCCTCCACCGCCTCGGCGCCCGCGGCCGGAAGGTAAGCCGCTTTCCGGGCCTCGAGGAGGAGTACTACCTCGCAGGCTTCGACCCTGATGCCACCGTGCTCGGGCGACTCGGCCTCGACTCGGGCAAGGTGCTCGCGGTCGTACGCACCCCGCCCGAGGTCTCGCTCTACCACCGGCACGGGAACGAGCTCTTCGCCGACGTCCTGCGCCGGCTCGGGAGCGACCCGGAGGTGCAGGCGGTCGTGCTCCCGCGCACCGACGAGCAGCGGGAGGCGATCCGGCTCCTCGCGCTCCCCGGGCTCGTCGTCCCCGAGCACGCCGTCGACGCACAGAGCCTCGTCGCGCTCTCGGACCTGGTCGTCTCGGCCGGCGGGACGATGAACCGCGAGGCGGTCGCGCTCGGCGTTCCCGCGTACACGACCTTCGCGGGCCGGATTGGCGCGGTCGACGAGGCCCTCATCGCGGACGGCCGGCTGCGACAGCTGCGGCGTGCGGACGACCTGGAGCTCGGGAAGCGGCCGGCCGGCTCCACGCCGGTGCAGCGCGATCCGGCGCTCCTCCTCGATCTCCTGCTGGCC
>JBKPTS010000075.1:0-13179 GCA_046735575.1 Actinomycetota bacterium | reverse complement strand
GCTGTCGCCCCGGGGGCGATCGTGGTCGTCCCCGCCGCGGGCGCTGGTGACACCCCCTCGCGCGTGAGGGCTGCGGCCGCGGCGCCCGGCCTCCTCGCGCGCACGCTCGGAGACGCCGCGGGGAGCGGGCTCGACGAGAAGCGCGCCGCGCAGCTGCCCGTCGACTGGCCCGGCGGGCCCATCACGACGTCGACGGGGGAGACGGTGACGGTTTTCGTCTCCCCGTCGCTCTCGGACGTGACCCCGCAGAGCTGGGCGGAGTTCATCGCCCATCTGACGCACGGCCCCGAGCTCTCGAAGCTCACGGCCTACTTCGGGACGCTCGACGAGGTGCAGGAGCTCTGCGGCGCGCAGGCGCTCGGGTGCTACGGCCAGAACCAGCTCGTCGCCTTCGGCGAGCCGCTGATCGACGGCGTCGCGCCGCAGGAGGTGGTGCGGCACGAGTACGGCCACCACATCGCGTTCAACCGCGTGAACCCGCCCTGGGCCGCGGTCGACTGGGGGCCGAAGGACTGGGCGTCGGCGGTCGGCGTCTGCAGGCGGGTGAACCAGGGCAGCGCCTTCCCGGGCGACGAGGGCGTCCACTACGACCAGAATCCGGGCGAGGCGTGGGCCGAGACCTACAGGCTCATGGACGAGCGGAAGAACGGGATCACCACGCAGACGTGGACGATCGTCTCCCCGACCTTCTTCCCGAACGACGCGGACTACACGGCCGCCGAGCAGGACGTCCTGCACCCGTGGACCGCGGGCCACTCCATCGTCTTCCGCAAGCAGTTCACGAGGAGGGGCCAGAAGACGTGGCTCATCCCGCTGCAGACCCCGCTGGACGGATCGCTCTCCGTCTCGGCGGCGCTTCCGAAGGGCAGCCTCGCCGACGTCGCGCTCCTCTCCTCCAACGCGAGGACGGTGCTGCGGCACGCGAGCCCCGTCGGGGCGCGGACGAAGCGGCTGACGACGACGGTTTGCGGCCTGCGCTCGCTGTACGTGCGGGTGACGTCGAAGGGCGCTACCGGGCGCGTGTCGGTCACGGCCTCGATCCCGTAGACGCGGCGAGGGCCGCAGGAGCGGCCCTCGCGAACGGACGTCGAGCGCTCGGCCTGCTAGTGCCGCAGGCGGAAGCCCTGGCGGAGAGCGGCGGCCTTGAAATTGCTGAGCAGCGCGTTGAACTGCGCGGACGTCGGCGGGAGAGCCTGCGACCGCGTCACGCTCGTGGCCTCGCAAGCGGTTCCGGTGAGGCCCGTAACCGAGTCCGAGACCGGCGTCTGCGCTCCGAAATAGGTCTTGCCGGCCTGAGTCGCCGCGGCGATCTGGTCCACGATCTGCCACGTTCCCTGGATCGCGTCGGAGGTCACGGCGGTGACACAGGCGTCGTAGACGAGGCCGCTGATCGCGATGTTGCCGATGGCGTTGATGTTCCCGTTCTGCGTCTTGTCCGTCTTCTGCAGCTTCGCCACCTGCGCCTTGAGCGACGCCACGCTCTTGAGCAGCTTCTGCTCGGTGGGCGTGGCCGTCGGTGCCGACCACGCTGCGGCCGAGTAGGTGGCGATCGCGACCCCGAGGACGAGGGCGAGGAGAGCAACGAGCTTCATGGGACTTCCCCTTTCGAGTCGACGTGCCTGGAGCCGGAACACTACTCGCGTGCCGCTCTGCCTCTGGCTCGGGGACGATTCGCGCATCAGGTAGCGTCCTTCGGAGATGGACGCACTGCACGACGTCGTGATCATCGGCGCCGGCTGCGCAGGAATGCGCGCAGCGATCGAGGCTTTCGACGCCGGCGCGGACGTCGCGCTCCTCTCGAAGATCCACCCCGTCCGGAGCCACTCAGGAGCTGCCGAGGGGGGCATCAACGCGGCGCTCGGCAACGCCTCCGAGGACAGCCCCGAGGAGCACGCCTTCGACACCGTGAAGGGCTCCGACTACCTCGGAGACCAGGACGCGATCGAGATCCTCTGCGAGGAGGCGCCCGGCGACGTGTACCAGCTCGAGAAGTGGGGCGCGGTCTTCTCGCGGACGGAGGACGGCCGCATCGCGCAGCGGCCGTTCGGCGCCGCCGGGGAGCCGCGAACCGCCTATGCAGCCGACATCACCGGCCACGTCCTCATCCACGTCCTCTACGAGCAGGTCATGAAGCGGGACATCCCGACCTACGAGGAGTTCTTCGCCTGGAAGCTCGTGGTCGATGACGACCGCTGCCAGGGCGTCATCGCCTGGGACCTCCTGAACGGCGGCCTCAAGTCGATCGGCGCGAAGACGGTGATCCTCGCCACGGGCGGCGCGGGCCGTCTCTACACCGGCACCACGAACGCCTATGCGTGCACGGGCGACGGCATGGCGATGGCGCTGCGCGTCGGCGTGCCGCTGAAGGACATGGAGATGATGCAGTTCCACCCGACGACGCTCGCGCCCACGGGCGTGCTGATCACGGAGGGCTGCCGCGGGGAGGGCGCCTACCTTCTGAACAAGGACGCCGAGCGCTTCCTCGTCCGCTACGCGCCGAACGCGATGGAGCTCGCATCGCGCGACGTCATCTCGCGCGCGGAGCAGACCGAGATCGACGAGGGCCGCGGGATCGACGGGAACGTCATGCTCGACCTGCGCCACCTCGGCGCCGAGCGGATCCTGGAGCGGCTGCACGGGACGCGTGAGCTCGCGATGACGTTCGCGGGCGTCGATCCGATCTTCGAGCCGATCCCGGTCCGGCCCGGCGCCCACTACCACATGGGTGGCGTCGACACGGACGTCTGGGGCGAGACCTCGCTCGAGGGCCTGTACGCGGCGGGAGAGGCGGCGTGCGTCTCCGTCCACGGCGCCAACCGTCTCGGCGGCAACGCGCTGATGGAGACGATCACCTACGGCAAGCGCGTCGGCCGGCAGGCGGCGGAGTGGTCGATGTCGCACACGACGGTCGAGGTTCCCGAGTCGCTCGAGACCGACTCCGAGCGCGAGCTGCGGGACCTCCTCGAGCGGTCGCGGGGCGAGCGTCCCTGGATCCTGCGCGACGAGCTCGCCGAGACGATGCACCGGAACTTCGGCGTCTTTCGCCGCGAGGACCAGATGCAGGAGCAGGGCGAGATCGTGCGCTCGCTCAGGGAGCGCTACGAGCGCGTCATCGTGGACGACAAGGGCCCGGTCTTCAACAACGATCTGACCCAGGCGCTCGAGCTCGGCTTCCTCCTCGACCTCGCCGAGTGCATGGTCGTTGCCGGTCTCGCGCGCAGGGAGAGCCGCGGCGCGCACGCGCGCCCGTACGACTATCCGGAGCGCGACGACGAGAGCTTCCTGCGCCACACTCTCGTGACCTGGGAGGATGGCGAGCCGAAGCTCGAGTGGAAGCCGGTGACGATGACGAAGTGGAAGCCCCAACTCAGGACCTACTAGCCGAGGACGTACTGGATGCAGGTCGCTCTGAAGGTCTGGCGCTACGACCCCGTGCGGGGCGAGCGCGCGCTGCGTGAATACGAGTTCGACGCGCCCGAGTGGGCGACGCTCCTCGACTGCCTCGACATCGTCAAGGACAAGATCGACGGCACGCTCGCCTACCGCAAGAGCTGCCGGATGATGATCTGCGGCTCGTGCGGGATGCGGATGAACGGCGCGGCCGTCCTCGCCTGCAAGACGCGCATGTACGAGATCGCCCAGGCCGGCGAGGTGCCGGTCATCTCCGCGATGGGGAATCTCCCCATCGTCAAGGACCTCGTCGTGGACATGGACCCCTTCTGGGGGAAGATCCGTGCGATGAAGCCGTGGCTCGACCCGGGCTACGTCGAGCCGCCCGAGAAGGAGTACGTCGTCTCGCAGGAGCGGATGGACGTCATCCACAAGGAGGCGCTCTGCATCATGTGCGGCTGCTGCGTCTCCGAGTGCAACTCGATGGAGGCGGACCCGGACTTCCTCGGCCCGGCGGCGCTCGCCAAGGGCATGCGCTTCGTCGGCGATGAGCGCGACGAGGCGACGGTCGAGCGGCTCCAGGAGTACTCCAGCCCGCACGGGATCTGGGACTGCACCCGCTGCTACTTCTGCCAGCAGCGCTGCCCCAAGGGGGTCGATCCTCGCGACGCGATTGCGAAGCTCGGCGCGGAGGCGGTGTCGCGCGGGATCGACAGCGACATGGGCGCGAAGCACGCGAAGTGGTTCGTCACCTCGGCGAAGACGACGGGCTGGCTGCGCGAGACCGAGCTCGTGCCGAAGACGCAGGGCGTCGTGTCCGCGATCAAGGAGGTCAAGTTCGCGATGGGCCTGCTCAAGCACGGCAAGGTCCCGCCGCCGGTCCCGCCGCACGTCGCGAAGGACGTGGACGAGGCGCGCGCGCTGTACGACCTCGTCAAGACGCAGGAACGGCAGGGAGCCGCCGGGATCGTGCAGGGAGAGCGGGCGCTCGAGCGCCTCGAGTTCGAGCAGGGGGGCCAGGCGGACCGGGACCCGTACGGCGAAGGCTCGTTCCCGCGGCCGAAGCCGGTCGACACGGGGGCCGACGGCGCATGAGGACGGTCGCCTACTACAAGGGCTGCCTCGCCTCGCTGTCGGCGAAGGAGCTCGACGTCTCGACGCAGGCGCTCGCGCCGAGAGTGGGTCTCGACCTGATCGAGCTCGAGCGCGTCACCTGCTGCGGCGCCGGGGACATCCACGAGGCGGAGCCCGACTACTACCTGCACCTGAACGCGCGCATCCTCGCGTACGCGGAGGAGACGGGCTGCGACACGCTGATGACGGTCTGCAACGTCTGCACGCTGAACCTGCGGCAGGCGAACCACGCGCTCCGGGGCGACGAGCGGCTGCTCGAGCGCGTGAACGCGAACCTCGAGACCGTCGGCGTGCCCCGCTACCACGGCACCGTCGACGTGCAGCACTTCCTCTGGATCGTCTCCGCCGGGGAGGGGTACGAGCTCCTCAAGGACGCGGCGCACAAGGGGCTGAAGGGCCTCAAGATCGCCCCCTTCTACGGCTGCCAGATCCTGCGTCCCTCGAAGCTCCTCGGGTTCGAGGACCCGGACAAGCCCGAGTCCCTCGAGCGGATCATCGAGGCCTGCGGGGGGGAGTCGATCGACTATCCCGCCAAGATCAAGTGCTGCGGGTTCCCGATCATCCAGGCCCGCGAGGAGGTCGCGCTCGCGGAGCTCATCCAGCCGATCGAGCAGGCGAAGGAGGCGGGAGCCGACGCGATGGTCACGCCCTGCCCGCTCTGCCATCTCTCGCTCGACGCCTGGCAGTCGAAGCTCCTGAAGGAGACCGGGCGCGACTTCCGGATGCCGATCCTCCACCTCTCGCAGCTGATCGGCGTTGCCGCGGGCCTCGAGAGCTCGGAGCTCAAGTTCAAGCGGCACGTGGTGTCTGTCGACCCCGTCGTCGACAGGCTCACGGTCTGAAGCCAGGCCGCAACTCGTAACCTGGCGTGACCGCCGCCCTCATCGTGCTCGTCGCCGCCGCGGCGGTCGTCGGCTACGGCTGGTTCGAGGCAGGCTGGCTGCGTCGGCGCGTGCTGGAGGTCGAGCTGGAGGGCGTCCCGGAGGAGCTCGACGGGCTCCGCATCGCGCACCTCTCCGATCTCCACCTGGGCGTTCCTTCGAGAGGCGGATCCGCGGTTGGAAAGGCCGTCGACTGGGTCGTCGAGCGGAGGCCGGATCTCGTCTGCGTCACCGGCGACCTCGTGTCGCGGAGGTCGGGGCTGCCCGCCCTCGAGCGCCATCTGACGAGACTCGCGCCCTGCTTCGTCGTGCTCGGGAACCACGACTTCGCCGCGAGCCGCGATCCCTTCTCGCAGCGGCTCGAGGAGGACGAGCTCAGCTTCCCGGAGGGGGTCTCGCTCCTCGCCGACACCTCGCTCGAGCTGGACGTGCGGGGGCGAACGGTGCAGCTATCGGGCGTCGACCCGCGCTCGTACGCGCTCGGCCGCTCGCAGCCCGCCCGGCTCGCCGACGCGGCGGCCGCCTTCCGGATCCTCCTCTGCCACTTCCCCGGCGTCGCGCGCCGTCTGCCCGCCGGGACCTTCGATCTCATCCTCTCCGGCCACCTGCACGGGGGCCAGATCGTGCTGCCGCTCCCGCGCCGGAAGCTCCGCCTCGCGCACCTGCGGGCCCGCGACGTCGAAGGCATGTACCGCTACGGGACCACCGTCCTGCACGTGTCGCCGGGCATCGGCACCACCTTCGTCCCCTTCCGCTTCTTCGCGCGGCCAGAGGTGACGGAGCTGGTTGTACGATCGAAATCGTGAGCGTGCGGCGGTTTCTCGGGTAGCGGATGGCGCCTCCACGAGTCGTCGGGCTGACCGGCGCCACGATCGAGACCACCGCCGCCGTCTGCCAGTCGTGCGTCTGGTGGCAGACGCGGGGCAACAGGGAGCCCGACAAGCGGAAGTGGATCGAGCGCGCCGAGTCCGAGTGGGGTGCCTGGGGCTCGATCTACCGGGACGAGGACGGCCGCGTGCTCGGCTCCATGCAGTACGGCCCGTCGCAGCTCTTCCCCCGTGCGAACGACCTGCCTGCGGGCCCGCCCTCGCCCGATGCCGCCCTCGTCACCTGCGCGTACCTCGTCTCCGACTCGCAGCCCTGGGTGGAGCAGTCGCTCTTCCTCGCGGCGATCGGAGAGGCACGGGACAAGGGGGCGCGGGCGCTCGAGGCGTTCGCGTACCGGTACCGGGAGGGCACGCCGCCCGCCGAGCGCTTCCTCGTCCACCGCACCGTGTTCCCGCGCGACTTCCTGGCCGACTTCGGCTTCCACACCGTCCGCTCGGTGGGCCGCATCGAGCTCGCCCGGCTCGACTTCGGCGGCCTGCAGCCGGTCGAGGAGGGAAAGCGCGAGAAGGTGCTGCAGGTCGTCCGCGAGGCCTTCCAGCCGGCGCCGGCGCCTGTGCCGCCGGCCGGCGGGTAGAAGGCGGGCGTCAGGCTTCCGCCTGACCCCTTCCGGTCGGCGCGAGCGAGCGCTCGCCGAGCAGCAGCTCCGCGATCTGCAGCGCGTTGAGCGCGGCGCCCTTGACCAGGTTGTCGCAGGAGAGGAAGAGCGCGAGGCCATTCTCCGCCGCCCGGTCCCGGCGCACGCGGCCGACGAGCACGTCCTCCGTCAGCGCAGCAAGGCCGGGCGTCGGGAAGGGCTCGAGCCGGATTCCCGGCGCCGTGCCCAGGATCCGCTCGGCCTGCTCGGGCGAGAGCGCATCCTCGGTCTCGACCCAGACGGCCTCCGAGTGGCCCACGAGGATGGGGACGCGGACGCACGTCGCGCTCACGGGGAGGTCCGGGAGCTCGAGGATCTTGCGGGTCTCGGCGCGGATCTTCGCCTCCTCGTCGAACTCCTCGCCGTCGAAGCTCCAGTCCATGCGCAGGTCGTGGGCCGCGGACGGCTCGGCGCGCAGGCGTTCGAGCGCCTCGGCTCCTGCCCCCGAGGCGGCCTGGTAGGTCGCGACCCGGACGCGCCGGAGGCCTGCGGCCTCGAGCAGGGGAGCGAGGGCGATCGTCAGCGGGATCGTGCTGCAGTTCGGGTTGGCGACGATCCCCTCGTTCTCGCGCGCCCGCTTCCCGTTCACCTCGGGCACGACGAGCGGCACGCCGTCGGCGAGCCGGAAGGCGGACGACTTGTCGACGCAGAGGGCGCCTCCCGCGGCCGCAGCGGGAACGAGCTCCGCGCTCGCGTCCGTGCCTACCGAGAAGAGGCAGAGGTCGAGGCCGCCCTCCCCGAGAGAGTCGGCGGTGGCCTCCTCCACCTCGAGCCCGTCGACCGTGCTGCCGGCCGAGCGCTGCGACGCGAAGGCCCGCACCCTCGCGTAGCCGCGCTCGCGCAACAGCCTCAGGGTCACGCGGCCGACGGCGCCCGTCGCCCCGACGACGCCGACGCGCGGTTCGTCCGGGCTAGGCACCGACCGCGCTCCCGCCCCCGAGCCCGAAGGCCTCGTGCAGCGCCGCGACCGCGCGCTCGACCTCGCCGCGGCGCACGTGGCACGAGATCTTGATCGGTGACGTGGACACGATGTGCGGCTTTATTCCCTGTGCGGCCAGGGTCGCGAAGGCGGTCGCCGCGACCCCGGGATGCGTCTTCATTCCGGCCCCGACGATGCTCACCTTCCCGAGCTCGTCGTCGACGCTCCACGTGGTTCCGAGCTCGTCCAGGACCCTGGTCGTGGCGTCGTGATCGTCGGTCGGCGCCGAGAAGACGATCGCGCCGCCCGTGTGCAGGATCGTGTCCACGTTCACGTTCGCGTCCGCAAGCGCGGAGAAGAGCGTCGCCGCGGACGCGCCGTCGACCCGGTAGACGTTCTCGTCGACCGTGTGCGCGACGCCGGAGATGATGGCCTTCTCGAGAATCCGCTCGTCGTCCTCGCTCGTCACCCACGTGCCGTCGTCGCCCGAGAACGACGACCGCACACACAGCCGCACACCGTAGTTCCGGGCGAACTCGACCGAGCGTAGCTGCAGGACGCGCGCGCCAGAGGCCGAGAGCTCGAGCATCTCGTCGTACGTGACCGCGCCGAGCTTTCGCGCGGACGGCACGACTCGCGGGTCGGCGGTGAACACGCCCTCCACGTCGGTGTAGATCTCGCACGCCTCGGCGCCGAGCGCGGCCGCGAGCGCGACGGCCGTCGTGTCGGAGCCTCCGCGACCCAGCGTCGTGACCTCCGACTCCGTGGAGACGCCCTGGAAGCCGGCGACGAGCACGATGGCGCCCCGCTCGAGCGCCTCGTGGATCCGGCGGCCGCGGACCTCCACGATCTTCGCCTTGCCGTGCGCGGTGTCCGTGACGATGCCCGCCTGTGAGCCGGTGAGCGAGACGGCGTCGTGCCCCGCCTCGATCAGCGCGATCGCAGCCAGCGCGCAGGAGACCCGCTCGCCCACCGAGACGAGCATGTCCAGCTCGCGCTCCTGCGGTGTCGGTGAGACGCGGCGTGCGAGAGCGAGCAGCTCGTCCGTGGTGTCTCCCATGGCGGAGAGCACCCCGACGACGCGCCGGCCGTTCTCCCGCGCGCCCGCGAGGCGCTCCGCGACGGCCGCGATGCGGTCGGTGTCGGCGACGGAGGTGCCGCCGAACTTCATCACCACGAGAGAAGACGGCTCAGCCGCGGAGTCCGAGCCGATCGAGGGTACGGCCTCGAACTCGCTCCCCGACACGAGATCAGTCTAGGCAGCCCGCCCAAGACGCTCTGAAAGCTGGGGAAGGGGGAGGGAGAAACGCAGTTTCTCCCGTGGGGGAAACCGTGTTTCCCCCCACAAAACACTGAACCGGCTGACCCGAAGGCCCGCCGGTTCAGTGGGTGCAATCTAGGCAGGTCGCCCCGGGGATGCAAGCGCGCTCGCGACCAAAAATCCGCAATTTGCGAGAAAAACGTGCTCTCACATGTCGCGGCGGCCCGCGAGCGCGCGTCCGAGCGTCACCTCGTCCGCGTACTCGAGGTCGCCGCCCACCGGCAGGCCGCTGGCGAGCCGGGTCACACGAGCCATCCCCCGCAGGCGGTCGGCGATGTAGGCCGCGGTCGCCTCGCCCGTCATCGTCGGGTTCGTGGCCAGGACCACCTCCTCGACGCCGTCCCGCTCGACCCGTGAGACGAGTGCGTCGATGCGGAGATCGGAGGGCTCGACACCGTCCAGGGGCGAGAGCGCCCCCCCGAGCACGTGGTAGAGCCCGCGGAACTCGTGCGTGCGCTCGAGGGAGACGACGTCCACGGGCTGCTCGACGACACAGATCACCGAGCGGTCGCGTCGCGCGTCCGCACACACTTCGCACAGCTCCTCCTCGGTCAGGTTCCCGCACTCCCGGCAGAAGCGCACCCGCGTCTTGACGTCCTCGATCGCGCGCGCCAGCTCGAGCGCCTCCTCCGGGCGCGCCGAGAGGAGGTGGAACGCGAGCCTCTGCGCGCTCCGGCGCCCGATTCCGGGCAGCTTCGAGAGCTGCGTCACGAGGTTCTCGACTGCCGGGCTGAGCACGGCGGGAGCGTAGCCGCCTCCTTCGGACAGGCCGTTGTCGTGCAGGCGTCGACCGTCGCCTGGCGAATCCTTGCGCATCGTCTTGAGGTGTTCGAGCAGCCTGCCGATGGAGGATGAGTGCCGCCGAGCGCTTTGTTAAACGCCGAGCGCCCTACCCCGGAACTCGCCCTGGTCGACACGCAGCTCGCCGTCGCTGCGCGATCGGCGTTGCCCGAAGTCGATACGCTCGCGCAGATCGAGCTGCTCGTGCGTGCCCATCGGATCGCGGCGTCGCGATCCGCGGCTCGCGCAGAGCCGCCGGCCGCGCCTCCCGCTTCTGCGCCGGCGCGAGTGGCTCCTCCAGCAGTCCCTGTCCCGGCCTTGGCACCGGCCCGCAGGCGCCCACGTGTCGGCCGTCGCCGGTCGGGGCTCCTAGCGCTGGCGCTCGCAGTGGCCGCGCTCGTCTCGACCTTGCTCGTCGGTGTACGCGTGCATCTCGGCGGCCCGCGCACGGGAGCCGACGCTTCGCTGACCGAACGCCCGCCTGTCGTGCACTCGAAGCCGTCTCCGGCGAAGGGGAGCTCTGTGGCGACGTCGCGTCACGTCCGCGCGAAGGCGCGTCCGCGCCACGTTCCGGTGAAGGCTCGTCGGCGCCGATCGTTACCCCACGCGCCGCCGAAGCCTCGCATCGCGACGCAACCGCGTCGCTTCGTTTGGGCGCCGGTACCCGGGGCAACTGCCTATCGGGTCGAGTTCTTCCGTGGCTCGAAACTCGTCTTCGATGCAACCACGAAGAAACCCGAGGTGGCAGTTCCGCAGAGATGGACGTTCGCTGGCGGTCGGCACTCGCTCACCCCGGGCGTGTATCGATGGAATGTCTGGCCCATTACGGCAGCCGGGCAGGACTCGCGAGCAGCTGTTCAGGCTCGGCTCGTCGTCAGTCCCTGAGGCGACTCCCGTCAGTCGCCGGGGAGCAGGCCGCCGAGCCCGCCGGGCAGGAGCCCGGACATCTTCGACTCCATGAGGCCCTGGGCCGAGCGGAGCGCCTCGTTCACGGCCGCCAGCACCATGTCCGCGAGGAGCTCCGGCTCGTCGGGGTCGATCGCCTTCGGGTCGATCGTGATGTCGACGATCTCGCCCGCGCCGTTCGCCTTCACCGTGACCATCCCACCGCCCGACGACGCTCCGACGATCTCCTTCTTGGCGTCTTCCTGCGCTCGGGCGAGCTCCTCCTGCATCCGTTGCGCCTCTCGCAGCATCTTGTTCATGTCGAAGCTCATTCGTTCTCGACCTCCACCTCTTCCGCATCGAACGTGTCCTTGAGCAACGAGACGAAGTCGTCCTCGGCCAGCGGCTCGTCGTCGGCGCCGCTCGCCTGCTCCTCTCCCGTCTCGAGGACGACGGCGAGCTTTCGTCCCGTCACCTCGTACAGAGCATCCTCGAGCAGCCCGATGTTCGCGGGTTCTCCCACCTGCCGCCGGTGGAAGTCCGCGCCCGCGGGGAACTCGAGGGTCAGGACGTCCTCCGCGAGGCCGGTCGGGCGCGCTTCCACCAGGAGGCTCGCCACCGGGATCGACCGCTCGCGCACCGCCTCGACGATGCTGCGCTGCCAGGCGTCCGCGACCTGCTCGAGCGCCACGTCCGGGGCGGAAGGCTGCTCCGCCGTCTCGGGGGGAGGGGGCGGCGCCGCGGCCGCGCGGGCGGGTGCGTGCTCGCGCTCGGGCTCGACCGTCCCCGCGGAGGGCGTCGCGCGCGCCTCGAGGAGCTCGACGCGGTGGGCGAGCGACTCGCGCGAGAGGTCGGCGTGAGGGCGCGTGACCTTCACGAGCGCGAGCTCGAGCGGGAGCCGGGGGTCCGCGCCCTGGCGCATGTCCTCGACGCCGACTGCGAGGAGGTCGATCAGCCGGACCACGGTCGGCTCGGGCAGCTGATTCGCCTGCTGTCGCAGGAGCTCCTTCGTCTCCTCCGTGACCGGCAGCGATTCGGGAACGTGGCCCATGTGCTGGACGAGGAGGAGGTGCCGCAGGTGCTCGAGCAGATCGACGACCAGGCGCCCGAGGTCCTGCCCCTGCTCGGCCAGGTCCTCCACGAGGACGAGCGCGCCGGCCGTGTCGCGGTCGACGATCATGTCGCACAGGCGGAGCAGCGACTCCTCGTCCACCGCGCCGAGCAGCTGGAGCACGGCCTGCGCGTCGACGGCGCCGTTCGTCGCGGCGGCGAGCTGATCGAGGGTCGAGACCGCGTCCCGGAACGATCCGCGCGCGCTGCGTGCGATGAGGGAGAGCGCCGCGTCCGGAGCCTGGATGCCCTCGCCGTCCGCGACGCGGCGCAGGAGCGTCACGAGCTCGGCCAGGCGGGGGCGCTGGAAGACGAACGTCTGACAGCGCGAGCGAACGGTTGCGATCACCTTCGCGAGGTCCGTCGTGCAGAAGACGAAGAGCAGGTGGGGCGGAGGCTCTTCGATCAGCTTCAGGAGCGCGTTCCACGCGGCGTCGGTGAGCTGATGGGCCTCGTCGAGGATGTAGATCTTCGAGCGGCCCTCGACGGGCTGGAGGACGACTCGCTCGCGGATCTCGCGGATGTCGTCGATTCCACGCTGCGACGCGGCGTCCATCTCGACCACGTCGAGCGACGTGCCGTTCGCGATCGCAACGCAGGAGTGACACGTCTTGTCCGGATCCGGCGTCGGGCCTTCGCTGCCCGCGCAGTTCAGCGCTTTTGCGAGGATGCGGGCCATGGACGTCTTGCCAGTGCCGCGCGGGCCGGCGAACAGGTAGGCCTGCCGAACCTGATCGTGCTCGATCGCATTGCGCAGGGTGCGGACGATCGCCTCCTGCCCGACCACCTCGTCGAAGCCCTGCGGTCGGTACTTCCTGTACAGGGCACTCATGCGGGCCTTTCGCCTAGCGGCAGCTGCCTCGCTGCCCTTGATTTCGAGGCCGCGCTGCGCATCATTGGTACGGGGGCGAGGGTATGTTCGCAAGTACGCCAGAGAAGGCGCTGCGGCGCGGCGACGTGGTGGAGGTCCGCTCCGCGGACGAGATTCTCGCGACCCTCGACGAAGCCGGCTCGCTTGAGGGAATGCCGTTCATGCCGGAGATGCTTCGCTACGTGGGGAGACAGTTCACGGTCTCGCATCGTGTCGAGAAGATATGCGACACGGCAAGTGGGGCGGTGATGCGGAGCCGGCGCATGTGGAACACGGTCCTGCTCGACGACCTGCGCTGCGACGGGCTGGCCACGGAGGGTGCCAGGCGGGCTGCCGACTCTACTGGAAGGAAGCGTGGCTTCGGCC